>PFUL01000066.1 GCA_002790095.1 Elusimicrobia bacterium CG_4_9_14_3_um_filter_62_55
TTAGCCGTGTGAGTCGAATAGCTCATGCACGGTTAGAAAGGGGGGCTCAGGAAACCGGAGGCAGTGCGCCCACCGGCGCCTGAGCCCTACCAATGGAACTCGCGCTGCCGGTGATCGGGCTTTTTCTGTTGGGGATGACGGGCGTCGGCGTTTGGCACTCCCGGCGGGTAAAGACCTCCGAGGACTTCGTCTTGGCCGGGCGCAATCTCCCGGTTCATGTGTTGGCCGGGACCTTGATCGCCACCTGGATCGGCACCGGGTCGCTGTTCGGCAACGCCGAATTCGCCTTCACCCACGGGGTTTCGGCCTTCTTTCTTCCGGTTTCCGGTCTGGTCGGAATTTTGATTCTCGCCTGGTTGGCGCCGCGGGTCCGCGGACTTGCGGCCCAGGGGATTCCGGACATCGTCGGCATTCCGTTCGGAGATCATGCCCGGCGCATCGCCGCCGTGGCGTTGATCGTCGCCTATCTCGTGATCGTCTCCTATCAATACCGCGCCGGGGCGGCCGTGGCCCAAAGGATTCTCCCGGGATTGCCGGCGGCTTGGCTGCCGGTCGGCTTCGCGCTGTTCGTCGTCCTTTATACGGCGTTGGCCGGGATGGTCAGCGTGGCCTGGACGGACGTCGTCAACGGCGTCGTCATGTCCGTGGGGCTGTTGACCGCCTTGGTCATCGTCACTCTCGGTTGGGACCGTACCGCGCAGCCGCTTCCTCCGCAATTTTTGAATCTCGGCGGGGGGATGGGGACGGCCGGTTGGGTGAACGTGATGCTGCCGTCGTTTCTGCTGCTGTTGGGGGACGCGAATCTCTATCAGAGATTTCTTTCCGCCGAGTCTCCGGCCGCCGCGCGCAAATCCGCGATCGCGACCTTCTTCGGTCTTTTGGTGCTCGAATCGGCGATCATCGCGCTGGCGCTGTTGGCGAAGGCGCGTCTGCCCGTCGCCCCGGCGAATCCGGGTCACGCGATCATCGAGGTCGCGTTTTCCTTGGTTCCTCCGGCCGTCGGGCTTTTGCTCGCGGCCACGGCGGTGGCGGTGATCGTCTCGACCGCCGATTCGTATCTGTTGGCCTGCACGACGACCTTCTCGAGCGGCTTCGGCCAAAAGCAGGTGACGCCGAAGAAGCAGCGGATCGCCGTCGCCGTATTCGGCGCGGTCGCGTTGTGGATCTCGTTTTGGAGCCAGAAGTTTTTATCGGTCGCGCTTTACGCCTATACGCTCTACGGAGCGAGCCTGACCCCTGCGGTGCTCTGCGCGCTGCTGAGACCAAAGACCCAACCGCGGGCGGTGGTCGGCGGCATGGGGGCGGGGCTTGGCGTGGCGCTGGCCTGGAAGGCGGCGTCCGCTGCGGGGGTCATTCCCGCCGCGCTCGATTCCTGGGACCCGGTGCTCCCCGCCTTGGCCGCCAACCTGCTGACCTTGGTCGTCCTCGAGAAGACGGGCGATTCGCTCGGCGCTTAACCGTTCAGCCCGTCGATCTTTTCGAGATCCTCCGGCTCCAAGTCCAATAGAGCCGCTTTAGGGCTGTCCTCGGCCGAGGCGATCTTGCTCGCGCCCGGAATCGGGAGGATGCGCTCGCTTTTCGCCAGATGCCAGGCGAGCACGATCGTATAGGGCGTGGCCTCGTACTTCTCCGCCAAGGACGCAAGCAGCGGCTCATCCAGCAGGCGGGTATGGGCGCGATGGCCGCCCACCGGACCGTAGGGCAAAAAGGTGATGCCGCGCTCTTCGCAGGCCGCAAGCAGACCGTCGTCGTAATCCTCGCGGTCGTAGGGGCTGCAGCGGTTTTGCACGGATTCGATCCGAGCGATTTTTTCCGCGCGCTCGAGTTCCCCGAGATCAACGTTCGAAAGCCCGATGTGCAGGATTTTTCCTTCGTCCTGAAGCTTCTTCAGCTCGCCGACCGATTCCTCCAGCGCAACGGCCGGATCGACGGCGTGCAGTTGATAAAGCGTGATCGAGTCGGATTGCAGCGCCTTCAGGCTCGCCTCGCACGCCGCGCGCAATTGCGCGGGAGAGGCGTCCCGAGTCCAGTCCCCGTTGGGGCGCTTCAGCCCGCCCTTGGTCGCGACGGTGACGCTTTTCGTCCGGCCGCGCGCTTTCAGCGCCTTCGCGATCAACCGTTCGTTGTGGCCGATGTCGGTTTGATCGAGGCAGTAGACATCGGCGCTATCGATGAAAGCAACGCCCGCATCGAGCGAGGCGCCGATGACCCTGAGCGCCTGCGCTTCATCGGGTCTGCCTTGGATGGACAAGGGCATCCCGCCGAGGCCGATCGGGAATAGCCGGATTCCGGTACGGCCGAGTTCGCGCGTGTTCATCCCCGGAGGGTAGCAATATTGCGGGCGATTCGGATGGCGCGTATACTCGGAGCGTGAAGGGAATTTGCCTGATCTTGTTGTGCGCGCTTCCCGCGGCCGCAGCCCCGTCCCGGCATACGCTGGAGCACGGGGGATTAAAGCGTCTGTATTGGCTCGACGCTCCCGAGAAGGCCGAGGGCCGGCGTTGGCCGGTCGTGATCGCCTTGCACGGCGGCGGCGGCAACGCGGAGGGCATGCGCAGGAAAACGAAATTCGAGCAGCTCGGCGCGGGAAAGGACTTCATCGCCGTTCACCCGGAGGGTTTCGCACAACGGCGCTTGGGTAAGAGCTTGGCGACCTGGAACGTCGGTTTCTGCTGCGGCGCGGCCCGCAAGAAGCAGATCGACGATGTCGGGTTTCTTTCCGCGCTGATCGACGAACTCGTCGACAAGTACGACGCCGACCCGAAGCGGATTTATGTCACCGGGCATTCCAACGGCGGGATGATGGCCTATCGTCTGGCCTGCGAGATCCCCGGGAAAATCGCCGCGATCGCGCCGGTCGGTGCGCTGGTGCGCGAGGACAGCTGCGTGCAGAAATCCCCGATGCCGGTGCTGATCGTACACGGCGTCGAAGACGACTGTGCGAACTACGGCGGCGGTGAGGACTGCGGAGGCTGCTTCGAGCGCTTCTTGGGATTGCCGACGAAGGGAGACAATAACGGCGCCTGCACGGCGGTTCCCGCCCATGCGGCGAAATGGGTCGCCGCGCAGGGCTGCGGGAAGTCCCCGGAAACGTCTTCGGTCGGGCCGGCGACGCGCCTGCTCTACTCCGGCTGCCGAGCGCCCGTCGTTTTCGACGCGATCTCCGGCCACGGACACGGTTGGCCGGGCCTCCTCGCGGAGGAATCCTCCGCGGCCTGCCGCAAGCGCCCGGACGGCTTTCTCTGCCGCCGCTGGCGAAGAGTCATCGGTCCGTACGCCTCGGGCTACTCCGCCAGCGCGGAGATTTGGAACTTCTTTAAAGACAAAACCCGCCGCCGAACGGCTGTGCCGCCGCGAAAACCGCTAGAATAGCCTATGCCGTCGACCGCCGCCGATCCCCGCGAGCTGCTGCACCGCCATTTCGGGCACCGTGAATTTCTAGAAGGGCAGGAAGAAGTCATCTCCGCGATCGTGCGCGGAGAGGATGCCTTGGTCATCATGCCGACCGGCGGCGGGAAGTCCCTGTGCTACCAGCTTCCCGCGTTGGCCAAGGACGGAATCACCTTGGTGATCTCGCCGTTGATCGCTTTAATGAAGGATCAGGTCGACGCGCTCGCCGCGAAGGGGATCCCCGCCGCCTTCATCAACTCGTCGCTGACTCAAAGCGAGATCGGTTCCCGTCTGGCGCGGATGCGCTCCGGGGAGCTCAAGATCGTCTACGTCGCGCCGGAGCGCTTCAAGAGCCCTCGCTTCGTCGAGGCGCTTCGGGATCTGAAGATCGACCTCTTCGCGCTTGACGAAGCGCATTGTCTGAGCCAATGGGGCCACGACTTCCGGCCGGACTACCTGCGCCTCAAGCGCGCGCTCGTCGAACTCGGCCGACCGCAGGTCGTCGCGCTGACGGCTACCGCGACGCCCATCGTGCGAGACGACATACGGGTCCAGTTGGAACTCGGGCAGCGCGGACGAAAGGACCCCCGCGTCTTCGTCACCGGTTTCGCGCGTCCGAATCTCACTTTGGCGGTCTCGCAGGTCGCCGGGAAGGCCGATAAGCTTCGCCGGATCAAGGAAGTGCTGAAGGAGTACAAGACCGGGATCATCTACTGCGCCACGCGCAAAAACGTCGAGCGCCTTTACAAGGAGCTTCGCGCCGAGAAAGTGCGCTGCGTCGCGTATCACGGCGCCTTCGATGAGGAAAAGCGGACCAAGGCGCAGACGAAGTTCATGAGCGGCGACGCCGAAGTCGCCGTCGCCACCAACGCCTTCGGCATGGGCATCGACCGCTCCGACCTGCGCTTCGTGATCCACTACGACATCCCGGGAAGCGTCGAGGCGTACTATCAAGAGGCGGGGCGCGCGGGCCGCGACGGGGAGCCGTCGCGCTGCGAACTGCTGTTCAACTACGCCGACGTGAAGACCCAGGAATTTTTCTTGGACGGCGCCAACCCGACCCGCGAGATCATCGAGGGCAGCTACGCGGCCGTCAAGCGCTTGTGCGCGCGCGGCCCGATCCGTACCCCCATCGCGAAGATCGCCTCGAAGGTCGGCCACGGCCGCCCGAATCAGATGGCCGTCGGAACCGCGCTGCGGCTGTTGTCGCGCGCCGACGCGATCGTGCGCTCGTACCAAGGCAGCCGCACCTACACGACGGAACTCGTAGAGCCCGTGAAGGACATCGAGGAATTGGGATTTGATTTCGACGCCTTGGAGCTCAAGCGCGAACGCGACGGAGAGAAGCTGCGCCGCATCATCGCGTACGCGGGGGAAGCGGGATGCCTGCATCGCTTCATCCTGGACTATTTCGGCGATCCGCACGTGAAGGACCGCTGCGGCGCCTGCGACAACTGCGCTTCGCATAAGGTGCGCGTCGCGCGGCCCGTCACCGCCGACGACCGGGAACTTGTCCGTCAGGCGCTTCTGGCCGTGCGCGGCGCGGACGGGCGCTTCGGAAGGGGCCGTATCTCCCAGGTCTTGGCCGGGTCGCGCTCGAAGCAGGTGCTCGACGTCCGCTTGGACTCAAACCCCGCCTACGGCGCGCTCAAAGAGCAGGGCGTCGATTACGCGTTCAGTCTCCTGACCGAACTCGCCCAGGCCGGCTGCTTGGCGATCTCCGGCGACAAGTACCCGGTGCTTTCCACGACGGAACTGGGCCGCGCCGTTCTTGAAGGAACGGCGAGCGCGACGGTGGCGATGCCCGACGGTGGAGCGCCCGCCGCCTCGTCCGTCAAGCGCGGCGCGACCAAGCCCGCCTCAGCCCGGTCCGCCGACGCCGGCGAGCCGCGCAACGAGGATCTTTTTGAACAACTGCGCGCCTGGCGCTTTAAGCGAGCGCGCAAAAGCCGGATTCCCGCCTACATGATCTTCAACGACGCGACCTTGGACGAACTCGCGCGCGTGCGCCCTTCGACCCAAGACGAACTGCTGCAGATCAAGGGAATCGGTCCGGCGAAGGCCCGCAAGCTCGGGAAGGAAGTGCTCGCGATGATCGCCGAAAGCGGCGGCCCGAGCGCCGCAGAAGCCCCCGCGCGCGAACCCGAGGCGGCCGCGCCCGAATTCTTCCGGGAGCCCGTCCCCTCCGAAGAAGACATCTACTTCGTCGCCGACGCCGAAGAGGAATTCAATGGCTAAGAGTCGTCCTCGCGAATCTGGCCGACGCGGCCCCGGAGGAAGAAACGATGCTCAAAGAATTCAAGGAATTCGCCGTCAAAGGCAATGTCGTGGATATGGCCGTCGGCGTTATTATCGGCGGAGCGTTCGGGAAGATCGTCGCGTCGTTTCTCAAGGACGTCGTCATGCCGCCCATCGGACTGCTGATGGGCGGAGTCGATTTCTCCGATTTGAAATGGGTCATTAAGGACGGCGCCGGCGCGGCCGAGGCCGTTTCGATCAACTACGGCGCCTTCGTCACGAATGTCATCGACTTCGCGATCGTCTCATTCGTCATTTTCATGGCGATCAAGGGGATGAACTCGCTCAAGCGCGTAGAGCCTGAAAATCCCGCCCCGGCGCCGATCGACAAGAAGTGCTCCGAGTGCGCCCTGACGATTCCGATCGAGGCGCGCCGCTGCGGACACTGCACTTCCGTGGTCGCCTGAGCCCCGACGGCGTTTTCCCTATGCCGGGAAATCGGAACTGCGTCGGCTTGAGGGAAAAATCTACAATGAACGCGATGATGGACGCTCCGCCGCATGTGGAGGTTCCCGCCTCCTGGAAGCCGGTCAAGCCCTTCGAGGGGATGGATTCTTCCAGCCAGTTTATCCCGCACGCGGCGACCGACGACCGTCTGATGCTGCGGTATTATCAGGACGACGCGGACGGGTCGTTTAAGACCTGGGCCTGGTTCGGACGGGGAGCCGAAGGGGCTCCCGGCCGCGTGCACGGAGGAAGCGTTTCGGCGATTTTAGACGAGGTGCTCGGGGCTTGCGTGTGGATGGGGGGGATGCCCGTGGTGACCGCGACGCTCACCATCCGCTATCGCAACCCCCTTCCTTTGGGAACCGTCTGCGACATCGAAACGCGCATCGAGCGCAGAACCTCGAAGCGCGCGATCGTAAAGGGAGTTTTGAAGGTTCGCGGGGGTTCCGTCATCGCCGAAGCCGAGGGGGTCTATTTCAGACTTCCCGATTCGGAAATTCCTCCCGCGGCCGGAGCGGTATTGGCGCGGCGGCGCGGCGAAGGCCGTTAGCGGCCCTCGTGTCCGTTCGATCAGGCTTACGGATGTCCTTCCTTTTGATTTTAGTCCCCGCGTTTTTCGCTTCACCGGTCCGCCGCGAGGGAGACCTGCGATCTCATCTACGCCGCGGTCAACGCGAAGTTCAAGAGCCGGGCTCTGCTGGTCCGGGAGATGGAAAAGCATCTCCTGGATGATCCGCGCGTTCTATGGGCGATCGAAGGGGCGACCCCCAACAGCGGGATGCTGCCGGGCGGCAAGAAGCGGGAAGACCGGGTCCAAGGGGGACTTGAGGAATGGACGGCTCAGGCTCGGGCTTGGATCGAAGGGGGGCTGAAGTGCGATTGGCCTGGCGACCGTCGGGATGCTTCAGGCCTTAGGCGAGCCGCGGCGGTACCAAAGTAAATAGCCCAGCGCGCCGGCGAGAAGGAGGGCGAGCAGGGCCGTCGTGGAGGCCGCGACGCGGAAATAGCGTCCGGAGAAGGCTTCGCGCCGCTGCTGCCCGCGGCTATCGGCTTTAAGATCCGCCAATTCGTCCTCGCTCCCTTGAAATCGGTAGTAGGCCAGGATCCTCTCGAGTTCCGATACCGCTTCGCGGAAGTTTCCTTCCTGACTCAGAGCGTCGACGCGCCGGCGGCTTTCGGTGAGACCCGTCAGCACCGGCGTAATTTTCCGCATTTCCTCGACCCACGCCGGTTTACGCGCGCGCGCGACGCCTTTGGCGAACGCGTCCTTCGCGGCGAGTCGGGCGGTTTCGCGCTCCGAGTCGTTTTCCGCGAGCCAAAACAACTCCAATTCGGTCCTTCCGAGGTAGTAGTACCAGACGGCTTTTGGGTCGATCGCGAGGGCTTCGAGAAAGAGTTCGCGCGCTTCCCCGTAGCGGCCCGCGTCGAAGAACGCGGCGCCTAGAGCGTTGAGATACGCCGCGTCTTTAGGGGCTTCGCGATGCGCGCGCTCGAAGAGCCGCGCCGCCGCTTCGGGTTTGCCCGCCTCGAGCCGGGCGACGCCGGTCACCCATAGGTCGTATCCCGGTTCGCCGGCCGTCTCCTTGTGCGCGGCGATCGCGCTTTCCAGCGCCTCCCGCGTCGCCGGCACGTCCAAATGCGAAAGCGCCGCCCGCAGGGCTAGCACCGCTTGGTAATACCGGCCCTTCTTGAGGGCCGCGGAGGCCTTCGCGGCGTACGCGTCGTGCAGCTTTTGAAGCGCCGCTTCGCGTTCTTCGCGCGCCTTCGATTTCGGATCCAGTTCCTCGGCCTTCTTGAATTCGGCGACCGCTTTCGCGAGCGATTCCGGATTCTCGGAGCCGGCCAGCGCGCGCCCGGTTTCCAGCGCGCGTTTGACCTCCTCCGCGCGCCGTGCTTCCTCGGCGAAAAGCGCGTCGATCTCCCCGGCGAGCCGGCCGGCTTCTTCCGCTTCTTTCCCGCCGAAGGATTCGACGACGCGGAACAGATCGCGCGCCTTCATCAGGTCGCCGCCGGCCCGGGCCGTATTGCCTTGTTCGAAACCGATTCCCGAGAGGTCCGCGGAGACCGTCCCGAAGGAGTTCGCGTCGGCGATCTCGGCGGTGTAGGTCAGACTCGAGTGAATCACCTTCACCGTGTGCGCCGTCTTCCTCTTTTCGCAGTAGTGGACGTCCTTCGTCGCCCCGCTCTTGAAGCCGTCCACCGCCTCTTTGACGGGACTCCCGCTCATGATCCCGGTCACCGCTCCCAGGGTTCCGAACACGACTCCGCCAAGAAAGGAACCGACCGCTCCCCAAGCCTCGGCCTTGGTTTTCTTTTCGTTGTCGATGGCGGCCGTTCCGGACCACGGGGTCTTTCCGACCGGAACGTCATCGATGAATACTTGGGCGTCCGGAGCCGTGGACTCGACACGGATCGGTCCGGACTCTTCTTTGCAGAACGGCTCGGCGCGCAGTGCCGGCGAGACGGACAGCAGGAAGGAAAGCAGCAGGGCGGGGTTATGAGAGTGCGTCTTTCTCATACCGAATAATACAAAGTTCGATTTAAGACCGCCGCGCGGGTGATCGGACGATTCGTTATAATTCCCGAATGAAATCCCTTCTCGATCCCGTCCGCATCGGCGCCTGGGACATGCCCAACCGCCTCGTGATGTCGCCGTTGACCCGCTGCCGTGCCGGCGCGTCACGCGTTCCCAACGCGCTGATGGTCGAATACTACGCGCAGCGCGCGTCGGCGGGACTGATCATCACCGAGGCCACCTGCGTTTCGGCGCAGGGGGTCGGCTACCCCGACACGCCGGGCATTTGGTCGGACGAGCAGGTCGAGGGCTGGAAACCGGTCACGAAGGCCGTGCACGAATCCGGCGGGCGGATCGTGCTCCAGTTGTGGCATGTCGGCCGCATCTCGCACCCCTCGTATCTGAACGGGGAACTCCCGGTCGCGCCGAGCGCGATCGCTCCGGAGGGATTCGTCAGCATCATGCGCCCGAAGACGCGCTTCGTGACGCCGCGCGCGCTGCGCTTGGAGGAAATTCCCGGGATCGTCGAGGACTACCGACGCGGCGCGGCCAACGCGCTGGCCGCGGGCTTCGACGGAGTCGAGCTTCACGGCGCGAACGGCTACCTGCTCGATCAGTTCCTGCAGGATTCCACGAATAAACGAGACGACGCGTACGGCGGGCCTGTCGAGAACCGCGCGCGGCTGATGCTCGAGGCCGCCGGCGCGGCGATTTCCGTTTGGGGCGCCGACCGGGTGGGCATGCACCTGGCTCCGCGCTGCGACGCGCATTCGATGGGGGATTCCGATCCTGCGGCGACCTTCGGCTATGTCGCGCGGGAGTTGGGAAAGCGGAAGCTGGCGTTTTTGTGCGCGCGGGAATCCCAGGACGAGCCGCGGCTGGGCCCCGCCCTGAAGAAGGCCTTCGGCGGCGCGTTCGTCGCGAACATGGGTTTGGACAAGGCCTCGGCCGAGGGTCTGCTTGCCGCCGGCGAGGCGGACGCCGCCGCGTTCGGCCGCCTCTACATCGCGAACCCGGATCTCGCGCGCCGCTTTGCCGAGAACGCCCCGCTCAACGAGCCGGACCCTTCCACCTTCTACGCCGGCGGGGAAAAGGGCTATACCGATTATCCGGTCCTTTCTCCCACGGCGCGCTGAATTCCGAATTCAGGATGTGAAACGCCGTTGACCGAAAAGCCCCCGTTCGCGCATGGGGTTTCTGGAGCGCCCGCTCCAGAGGGCGTTGGGTACTCCTTCACTCGTGCCGCGTGCCGGGCGGAAAATTGGCCGCATCGAGAATGCATGGAGGCTCCCGACCGCTACGCGTCCTGTCGGGGGGAGAACCGGCCTCACCGGGAGTGCATGCGGCGATAATTCGACCCATCCTTTCAGCAAAAACGGGCCTGGAATCGGAGTGTTTCCGGGGTTACCCTCAGGAGGATGGCCGATTCCGAGGACGAGGACGACGGTTTCGGTGTGAAGAGCTTCGTCGCGCTGCTGGGCGTCACGCTCGCGCTGATGACTCCCTGGTGGCTTTACAAAGCTTTTCGCACGGATCGTTCCGGTCAACTGCGCGAGGGCTTCAATTCCACCGGCGTGATGCGAACGGGCTCCGGGTCCGATCGCCGCGAAAGCGAGGGAACGCGCTCCCGCACCAGGGAGACGCCCGGCGGAGCGCCGCCTCGGGAATTCGCTCAAGCGCCGGGAACGCGCCGCGAGACGCGCCGCGCCGCGCGGCGTCCGCCCGTCGACACGGCCTCCGCATACGCGCGGGCGGGGGATGACAGCGGCCGGAGCGAGCGCATCCGGCGCTCCCTGCCGCAGCGCGACGCTTTCCGATTGATCGACGGTACGCCCGCCTCGAACGGCGCCAGCGGCGCCCGGTACGGGGATGCGGTTTCCCGCGCCGAACCCCGCGGCAAGGAAAGCCGGGCGGCGGCCGCGTCGCGGGCGCTGGCCAGAGAGCTCCGCCGTCTGGTCGGCGGCCCCTCGGGAAGCGTTCAGGAAGTCCGGAGGGTGGCGGGGTTTTCCCCGTATCAGACCGCCGGCGAACCGGGGATGGGAAGGGCGGAAGCTTCTTCGGACACGGGAACCGCGAGCGAGCCGGCCCCGGGCGAGGCGCCGCGCCGCGGCCCGGAGGAGGACGATCCGTCGCCGGCTTCCGGTTCGAACCCTCCGACGAATTCCGCGGGGTCCGGCGGGGGAGGGGGCGGGGGAGGGGGCGGCGGAGGCGGCGGTTCCGCCGGCTCGGGGTCCTCAGCCGAGGAGGAGAAGAAAACAGACGACCCGGTCAAGAAAGACGAGGAGAAAAAGAACGACGAGGAGCGAAAGAAAGACGGCGCGCGCGATCCGAACGATCCGCGGCAAGTGCCGCCGGCGAGCCAATCCCTGGACGCCGCCGGAAAGTCGCTGCGCGGGCTTGATTCGGCGTTGGGCGATCTCGAGGCGCAGTCGGCGAAAATACGCGGCGCCGGCGATTCTTTGGCGCGAGGGGACGATTGGCAGAAACGGCTCTCCAAGCCCGTGAACGAGGCCGGAGATCTGACCGGGAAATACGCAGCGCGGGGAGGGACCGCGTTGGAGCAATTCACGAACGCGCACTCCCAATTGAAGGAGGCCGTCACGGAGGTAGACGAAGCCGGCGCCCTGATCGCATCCAGTCTCGACGGCCTGGAAAAAGAATTGGGAGGAAGCGCTCCCGATCCGGCGAAGGATCCTGCCGCGGATCTCGTGGCCGCGGAGGCGCGTCTGGCGGCGGCGAACAGCCGCGCCGCCGCCGCCGAGCAGTCGATTTCCGTCGGGGAGCGTGCCGCCTTCCCGGAGGGGCCGCAGGACGGCCCCTCGCTGAAAGAACAGAAAGTCGAGGCGCAAAATCTGGTCGGGGAGCTCGCGTCGAAGAAGGCCGAGCTCGCCGCGCCGGTGAAGGGGATCGTGGAGGCCGACAAGAAGCTCGGCACGGCGGCGGCGCGCACCGATCAAGCGGTCGACACGCTGCGAAGCGTCTCGACTTCGATCGTTCAGGCGCACGACGGAATGAGCGAAGCGCTCGCGACGGCGAAAGAAGTGAAAGCCGGGCTCGAGCGGGCGCAGGGCGGACCGGCTTCCGTTCTCGCGTCGGTGTTCGGCCAGGGCCCGGCGCCGACGCCGGCCGAGCTGCAATCCAAGCTTCAGCAGGCGCGCTCCGCGCTTCGCCAAGCGCGGCGGGATCTCAAGTAAAAAGTAAAGGCCGGTTCTCGTTTACGAACCGCGCAGTTCGCGCGCGAGGCGCTTCGTCCGGTAGACCTTCTCCAGCGAATGGAGAATCCCGGCCGAATGAACCGAAACGGCGCGGCCGGCCTCGTCCGAGAAGACGAACTCGCTGGAGAGGCTCTCGATGTTTCCGTCGAAGATGATGCCGACGAACTCGAGATTCCTGTTGATCACCGGACTCCCCGAGTTTCCGCCGGTGATGTCGTGGGTGGAGACGAAATCCACCGGCGCGGAAAGATCGACCTTCCGCCGCGACGCGGCGATCTTCGGACTCAGCGCGAACGGTTCTTCGTCGTCGAAAGAATCCGCCCGCGCGTAGAGGCCGCCGAATACCGTGCGGTAGGGCACCATCGTCGTTCCCGCCATATAGCGCTTGGGCGTTCCGTAGCTCATCCGAAGCGTGAAGGTCGCGTCCGGGCTTTGCGACTTCCCGTACAGCGCGAACCGCGCGTTGGCGATTTTAAGACCCGCATCGGTTTCGACCCCTTCGATATTGTCCTCGTACCAGTCGCGTTCCTCGCGGTAAAACGGTTCGATGCGCCGCGCGAACGCGATCATCGGGTCCGCGGAATTCCTCGCCGCCTCGACGCCTCCTTCCACGAGGCTTTTGCGGAACGCCGCGTCGCCGACCTTCGTGCCGGCGACGATCTCCTTGGCGAGGGCGGCGGGATCGGCGCCGTTCAGCGCCGCTTTCACGAACGGGTCTTCGGCCCCTAGTTCGTCACGGTATTCCGCGAGCGTGTTGGCCAACAGCGCTTCTTCCAGATCCGGATAAGAGGGCGCCGGCGAGAAGAGTTCGAACTTCAGCGACTCGAGATTGGAGTCCCGGAACTCGCGGTAGCGCTCGCCGTTAGGCTTCACGGCTTCCCCCGCGAGCAGAACCATGGTTTCCGCCCAGCGCGCGAGGTTGTGGGCCCGGTAGCGCCGGGAGGTGATCATCCCGCCGCGCGGGTGCCGCGCCTCGAGCATCTTCGTCGTCTTCTCGAGCGAGGGCCAGGCGCCGGCGTATCTCGCCTTCAGTTCCGGATCGGCCTTGACGGCCGAGCGCAGGTCCTTCTCCTCCCGCTCCTTCTTGCCGAACACCTTCGGGTTCAGCAGTCCCTCGAGTTCCCCGGTCTTCACCTTCAGGTAGTTCTCGGTGCCGAACCGGGTCTGCTTCGCGCGCCGGTCCTGTTCCTTGCCCCGTGCGGCGTAGTCCTTTAGGACCTCGATCTTGCGCTTAAGCGACTTCAGCGTGTGCGGCGACGCGACGTCCCGCGTCAACGCGAGTTGGGCGACCGTCTCCTGCCGCGAGGTCCCGCCGGGATGTCCGGTGACGAAGGTAAGTTCGCCCTCCTTCGCGCCGCCGGCGCTCCAAGGGAAATACGCGTCCGGAGAGACGGGTTTCCCGTCCTCGTAAATCCGGAAAAAGGCGTAGTCGAGCGCGAACCGGGGATAGGTGAAATTGTCGAAGTCGCCTCCGAAGAACGCCGCGGAGAACTCGGGCGCCATCACCAGGCGGACGTCGGTGTACTTCTTGTACCGGTACAGCCAGTACTCGCCGCCGTTGTAGAGCGTGACGACGTCGCAGCGAAGCCCCGTTTTCTCGGAACACGCCTTCTCCAGTCGCGACATTTCGGCCTTGCGGTTCTTGTTGCGTTCGGCGTCGTCGGCGCCCGCGGCGCGCGCGGCGAGCACCGCGGCCGTCACTTCCTCATAAGAACGCAATTGGTTGATCTCGAGATCGGGGCAGAGCCGCTCGTCTTCGAGCTTGTTCGCGTAGAATCCCTCGGCGATGTAGTCCTTCTCCGGCGTGGACATCTTCTGAAGCTGCCCGAACGCGACGTGATGGTTGGTGATCACCAGGCCGCGGTTCGAAACGAAGGAGCCGGAGCCGCCGTCGTTGAAGCGCAAGGACGCCAGCATCGCCTTGCGGCTCCATTCGGGGGTGATTTCGAAGCCGTAGGATGCCTTCATCAGCGCGTTGGGCGGGTTGTCGAAGGTCCACATCCCTTCTTCCGCCCGGGTCCACGGGGCGAGGACTGCCAGTAAAACGATGATCGCGGATCTTTTCATGCCGCTATCTTATCATTCAAGGGGCAGGGAGGGCTTAGCGCGTTGCCCAGCAATGCCCGTCAGGCCGAAACCAAAACGATGGGTCCGTCGTTGAAACTGCGGAAACTTGGAGCGAAATTTCCATGGCGCAGGGCGGACTTTTCGTTTACCCTTAGGGAGTCGTCCTTGCACACGTACGGAAGCCGTTGCGCCGGCCTCGCCGCCGGCGGTATTTCGTCGAGCACCCGTTACTAGAGTATTAGTCGTACGACTTCAGGACTCTGTCCCGACGAGCCGCTTGCTTGACTTCAAACGCCAGCACCAGGGGGGGGATCATGAGCAAACTGGATGCGATTATCCGCGATCTAAAGAAGGTCGAGGACCGGGAAGACCGCGCCTATCACTTCAACGAGTTGGGAATTCTGCTCGGCCGTATGGGCGACGCGCGGGCGATCCAATGCTTCGAAAACGCCTGTCGCCTGACGCGCTATGCCGGACGCAAGATGCGCGTGCTCGGCCGCTTGGGCGACGCGTATTGCCTTCTCAAGTTGGATTGGGACCGCGCGAAAAAGTTCTATTTGGCCTGCATCGCCGTGGGCGATAGGGGCAACTGCAACCCGCTTCACGTCTGGGAGGCGCGCTTTCGCCTGGACGATCTGGAAGCGGACCGGCGAGGGGAGAATCGGGAATTCGAGGAGATGCGGGGAACGATCATCATCAACGGCGACTCGAACGCCGCCGTGGTCGGAAAGCTGGAGATTCCCTCGCTCTAGCTCCGCGCAGACGATCGCAAGACCCGGCGGAAAATCCCTTTAAAAACAAGGGGAACCGCCGGGTCTTTTTTTCTCTCTTTCGACGGCGCGCTGCCGTCGTGCTATGCTGTATCCCGACGGCGACCCCGCCCATTTTCAAAGCTCAGGAGACCCTTTCATGGCGAATCTTAACAAGGTAATGCTCATCGGCCGGTTGACGCGCGATCCGGAGATCAAGGAATTCAGCAACGGCGGCAAAGTCGCCAACATCGGCTTTGCGGTGAACAAGCGCAAGAAGAACATGCAGACCGGACAGTGGGAAGAGGTTCCGGTTTGGCTGGACCTCAAGGCGTTCAGCAGCGAAAAGGGCCGCAAGCTCGCCGACTTCGCGCAGAGCTATTTGAAGAAGGGTTCTTCCGTGTTCGTCGAAGGCCACCTCGTGCTCGAGGAATGGACCGATAAGAAAACCGGCGACAAGCGCAATAAGCTCGTCATCAACGTCGACGATTTTCAGTTCGTCGGCTCAAAGGGCGACGGCGGCGGTTCGTCGAAGCCCGCAGCGTCGACTTCCGACGACCTCGAGGAAGTCCCCTTCTAGATTTTACTGGGGTCAGACCCCCGTAAAAAGTACCGGAGCGCGGTCACTCGCAACCTTACGGCATTCTTCAAGGACCCGTCGTTTCAGGCGGTGATGTACCGGGGTCACATCGGCGATTACGATTCGGGGGAGGTGGCCGCCGTGACGACGCAAAACAAGGTTTTTGTGGATCTCGGCTGCGGCAGTCAGAGCAACAGCGGCGTGATCGCCGGCTGCAGGGATTGCGATTACTTCGGCACTACGACAATCGTCAAAGGCGCGGTCAACAACACCTTCACCCGGTCCTTGATCGGGATGCTGGCCGAGCGCAGCAGCTGCGGGAGGATGCGCAAGATGATTCAGGGGGCCATGCCCCAAACCTACCGGAACTATACCGGTCCCTACGCGATGGAGCAGGCCTACATCCGGGCCCAGCGCCTGGCGGCGGGAAAACCGGAGTACCGCCCCGTCGGCGAGGGCGGCATCATGGTCGATGCGCTGGCAGCCGAAACCATCCAGTGATCCGCTTCGACTCGAACGCGAAATCCGCGCTTGCCGCCGCAGGTTCGTAGACGGACGGTTCGGTGCCGGACTTTCGGCCTCTGTGCTACAATGGGGTCTGAGGCGGCAACGATGAACCCGAAAAGAACTCTCACCCTATCCGTGTCGGCTGTGCTGGCGCTTTGCGCCGCGTCCTTCGCCGCGCCCCCCGCGTTGAAGGACCTTCGCTCCGCCTCGCCGGCCGTCCTCGAGCAGGCGGGCTTCGCTCGAGGCGAAAATCCAGTTCCGCCGGGAACCGGGCGTTCGGTCGAGATCGCCCTGTACGAAACCGAGGAAGAGTTCACCTTCGACAGCGGCGCCCAAGAGGCGATGGACCTCCGCCTCGAGGCGTTTCGCCGCGCCGGCATCAAGACCTTGGGCGGGCGCGTGACCCGCAAGCCCAACCGCAAGTACGCCTTCGCCATCGAGTACTTCCCGGCGCTCGAGCCCGGGACGCCCGCTCCGGCGGCCGTCGTCGCGGGAACCTACAAATCCCCTTCCGCCTATTGGCGCGAGCGGGACGCCGCGGCCGCCCTCGCCGCCGTCTCGGCGCGGTTCACCCAGGCCGGCGTGAGCGTGCTCGGCGGCGCCGTCGTGGACGTCGGAAACGACAGCGCTTTCGAGATCGATTATTTAATGCCCGACGCGTCTCCGCGCGGCCGCGCGGACCGCGCGCGCATCGAACGCTACCGCGGCGGACGGTTTACCTTTGAAAGCCGGGCCGAAGCCGCCCTCGCGGAGTATTCGTCGCGCTTCGAGCACGCGGGGACGCCGGTACTTCACGCGCGGGCTGTGCGGCGCCCGGACCGGGACTATTCGGTCGAGGTCGAATACGCCGTTCGCGCCGGCGCGCGCGGCGCGCGCCCGGAGTTCGCCTTGGCCCGCTACGACGGGAGGGAGACCTTCCCCTTCGAAAATCGCGCGCTGGCCGCGGGAGAGGCCTTGTTGCCCGCGTTCTCGACGGAGGGCGCCGCCGGTCTGCACGCCTTCGCGCGCCCGGTCGGGAGCGACTACTCGTTCAGCGTCGAGTATCTGGTTCGCACGCTGTACCGCCGCGGACGGGCCGAACCGGCCGTGACGGTTCGCGCCTACCGTTCCGTCGAAACCTTCACATTCGAGCGCGAGGCCGAAGCGGCCCTTGAGACGAAAAAGGCAGCGTTCCGCGCGGTCGGGATTTCCGTGCTGGGCGGACGGGTCGTGGAGTCCGGCCGCGACTACGCGTACGAACTCGACTACTTCGATCCGGCCGGCCGTCTCCCGCTCTAGTCCCCGCGCGGGCGTTAGCCATTCCAGCCAGTATCCGCAACAATCTGAGGATCGCTCCTCAGAGGGTGATCTATCTCTTTCCAGTCGCTAAGGACCCGATCATTGTGTTCCGTGAGCCGCGCGCCTCAATTCGCCGAGGCCTTCGGAGGCGGACGGTCGTTGAGCTTCCAATCGTACTCGGTATAGCGGATTCTCACGCCGGCGCGATCCTTGAGCAGCCGCCGGGAGGCCTCCGTGGGGAGATAGGGCAGGACGAAGGCGACGACGGAGCCGGATTCGGCCGTGAAGTCCCCCTTAAACCACTTGAAGATCGGAGACAGATAGAGGGTTTTGCCCGCGAAGTCGTAGCGGTTCTTTTCGGACGCGGCCATGAATCGCCGGCCTTGATCCTTCAGTTGCGCGTCCAGCCGGGCGGCGGTATACGCCTCCTCGCGCAGCGGCGGGCAGCCGATCGAGGCGCAGACCAGGGCGAAATGCGCGCGCGGCTCCTTGTAGAGCTTGCGGATCGTCTCATTCTCGATTTCGTTCAAGGTCCGCTTCTCGCCGAACAAGCGGACGCTCTTTAGGTCCCACGGGCCTTTGAAGAGGCTCCCGATGTCCTTGATGCTTTCGATCTTCCCGTAATGATCCAGGATCAAGCGCAGCGTCTGCGCGTTATAGAGGTTGATGAGAAAGGCGAGGCGGTCGGGCTCGCCCCACGCGTCGAACTCGCCTTTGGAAACCGCGGCCAGGGCGTCGAGGTAGGCGTCGAGTTCCTTGGAGTCCCGACGCAGACCGCCGTAATCCACGAAACCGTCCGCGGCATGCCGCTTGAGAAGGGCGTCGTAGGCCGCATGGCTCCGGTCGAAGCCGGCGGCGCGGGCCGCCGGTGTGAGAGCGGTTGAAAACGCGAGCAAGGCGGCTAATATCCGTCCGGGACGACTACTCCTCATGGTTTCCTCCTTCCTGCGAGTGAGTGCTCGGCCGATGCGGCCGCGTTACAGCCGTTACAAGTCATCACTAGAAGTCAAAGGTCGCTCCGAAGCCCGTGAATTGCTCCTTCTCGGCGAAGAACTGCCCGAACTCGGAGTGTCCCTCGAAGTA
>PFUL01000037.1 GCA_002790095.1 Elusimicrobia bacterium CG_4_9_14_3_um_filter_62_55
CATCCGCTCTACGCACGACTCGGGCCACTCGGCTCATCGACACCGGCTTGGCGCCGCCATCCGTCAGGCCGCCCAACCGGACCCGCAAGAGATCGACATCGGCGACGCGCGCGCTGGGCGACATGGCCAGCATCCCCAACAACATCTCTTCCTCTTTCTTCGCGAAAGCCTCGGCAGTCGGCCTGACTCGAGCGACGCGCGCGATCTTATCCGTCGCCGCACCCTGCTCCCATTGGATGCCAAGTTCCTTCAGGCGCCGCAGCGCCAGGCCTCGAGGCTGGGATCGGCCTTGGGTCCAGCGCCAAAGAGTCGTTTCCGCGATCCCGATAAGGACCGCGGCCTTGGCGCGCCCGCCGGATCGCTCCACGAACTGTTCAAGGGTGCTCATACAGTCATTTAAAGTATAATGCATATGCATTGCATTTGCAATACCTTGCAGACTGGGCCTGACCGGCGGAATTCGAACTTTTCGCCCCCCCATTCGTCCGCCTTCCGACACAGGGGCGGCGGCCCTCAAATGATGAGGAGGTCCTTAAGCGTCTCCAGCGTACGGCCGCCGGCCAAAACGCTGGGCATGATAACGGCATGCGCCCCGGCCTCGGTCAGCCCCTCTCCCTCGTCCGGCGTGTCGGCGGTCATCACGAAGCGCGCTCGAGGGCAGATGTGTTGGAGCGTTGCCAGCAGTTTTAGATTCGTCGTTCCTTTCAGGAAAGTATTCGAGATCGAGCAAATGACGACGGCGGCCCCCTCGATCTTCAGGTGATCGAGGGTCCGAGGATGAGCCAAATCCCCGTAAACCCACTTAAACCCCTGCTTCTCCAACCGACGCCGTATGGAGGGGTTGAAGTCCACGACCATGACCCGCCGCGCGGTATCGGGCGACTCGGCGTGCAGCGCCCTCAAGAAGGCCTCGCCCTCGCGAAAGCATCCCAGCAAGACGATATCCCTCGGCGGCTCATGCGCTTCCGGCGTTTCGCCGCGATCGGAATCCCGTATCCCGAGACGACCGACCAGCGCGACGCCAATGCGCGCCACCCGGTCGTTGAACTGAATCAGATAGGTCGAAATTACCGAGGTAAGCAGCATCGACGTGAGTACCAGAGATTGAACCTCGGCGGAAACATGTCCATAACCGGCGCCCAGGGCCAGGATCACCAACGAGAACTCGCTGATTTGAGAGAGATTGACGGCCGTGACAAAACCGGTCCGCAGCCCCAACTTGTAATACCGCGCGACCGGGACGATGGCGACGATTCGACTCAACAGAACGAACGCCGCGATCAAGAGCGCCGTCGCCAGCATCGACAGGGTCGGCTGCGGGACCTTCAAACCCAAAGCGACAAAGAAGAGGGTTACGAAGAAATCGCGAACGCCGCCCAACTTGGAAATGACATCCGTCCCATACGGAAACGCCGCGATGCTCATGCCCGCGATCAGCGCGCCCATCTCCTTTGACAGCCCGGCGTGTTCGGCCAATCCGCAAATGAGGAAGCACCACGCCATCGAACTGATCAAAATCAGTTCCGGGAATTTACCGGCGGCGTGGAAGAGACGGGAGAGGACATAGCGGCTGAACAGGAACGCCGCCGCCACCAACACAGCGCCTTGTCCAAACGAGGCCAGGATGGTCCCGAAACGCGGATCCATTAGATTCGGCTGAAAAGCCATGAAGGCGATGGCCCAGATGTCCTGCATAACGAGGATTCCCACCGTCAATCGTCCCGAAATCATCGAGGTTTCGAACTTATCATGGAGCATCTTCACAACAATCAGCGTCGAACTGATGGCGGAAGCCACGGCCAGGTAGAGCAAATCGAAGTTCCCGCCGCCGTTGGAGTAGCCCAGCGACCGATACGCCCCGAGCCCTAGGGCGACGCAAACGACGAATTGCAGCCCGCCCAACGCGAACACGGCGCGTCCCATGCCGATGAGCTCACGCAGATTGATCTCGAGTCCGATGATGAAGAGCAGCAGGATTAGCCCGATTTCGGAGATCAGCTCGACGCTGGCCTCATTGGTGACCAGCCCGAATCCCAGATGAGTCCCCAGCAAGACGCCCCCGAACACATACCCGAGAATCAAGGGCTGCTTGAGCACGCGGGCGATATGGGAAACCGCCGCGGCAAAAATAATGCTCAAACCGATGTCGGTGAGCAGCGAAGAGGAACTATGATCCATCAGGATTCCGAGACGCGCCGCGAACATCCAAAACTTCGCGCGCCTAAAATGGATTGTAGCATTTCACTTTTTCGCGGCGGCGGGCCGGTCGTCACGCAACGGAAGGCCCCCGCCTTACGGCTTGGCGCTCTCGACGGGACCGTCGAGCACTTTGCGCAGCTTGCGCAGAAACGCGTTGGGAGAAAACGGCTTGTAGAGAAATGCCAGTCCGGCATCCAAGACTCCGTGCTGCACGATGGCGTCATCCGCGTGGCCGGAAACGAAAAGCGTCCTGTGCGCCAAGCGCTTTTTTGCGATTGTCTGCGCCAACTCGCGGCCGCTCATACCGGGCATCACCACGTCCGTGACCAGCAAATCCACAGGTCTGCCATGGCGCTCAAGCACCTCCAGCGCCTCCTGCCCCTTCGCGGCGATCAAGACGGTATAGCCATTGGCGGCGAGAGTGCGCTTACCAAGGTCACGGAGGAGTCCCTCATCTTCAACGAGCAGGATCGTTTCGTTGCCCTGCAGTACGCTGTCCTTCTTCTCGTCCTTATCCTTACTCTGCGTCCGCGCCTCTATTTGAGAAAAATATATTCGGAAGGTCGTGCCGTGGTCCAAGGAACTCTCAACTTTGATATCTCCCCCGCTTTGTTTGACGATTCCATAAACCATGCATAATCCCAGGCCGGTGCCTTTCCCCATTTCCTTCGTCGTGAAGAACGGCTCAAAGAGGTGCGTCTTTACTTCATCAGTCATGCCGCATCCCGTATCGCGCACACTCAGACACACGAGGGGGCCGCGCTGCAAGCCCGGATCTATCGATACGGACGCCTCATCCGCGCTGACGATTTCGGTCTCCAAAATGAGTGTCCCGCCCGTGGGCATAGCGTCGCGAGCGTTGATTGCTAGGTTGAGAAACACCTGCTCGATCTGCCCGGCATCCACCTTGACCAGACATGGGTGCTCAGCGAGCCGGGTATCAATCTTGATGTCCTCGCCGATAAGCCGCTTAAGCAGGTTCACGGTAGCACCCACCTCGGCATTAATATCCAGAACTTTTGGATTAAGAACCTGTTTGCGGCTAAAGGCCAAAAGCTGTCGGGTAAGTCGGACGGCCTGTGCCCCCGCGGCCAAAACCTGCGTGAGATCGTTTCGTCTCTGATCTCCCTCCGGCAATCCTTCCCTCGCGTATTCAGCAAAGCCGTTGATGGCGGTCAGGAGATTGTTGAAATCATGAGCCACCCCGCCGGCGAGGCGGCCCACGGACTCCATTTTTTGGGATTGCCGGAGTTCGTCCTCTAGACGGATGTTCTCCGTCACATCCCTTTTGACGGCCACATAATTGACGATCCGTCCCCGATCGTCGCGAATGGGAGAAATGATCTCATCCAGTTCATGGAAAGTTCCGTCCTTATGCTGATTGGTAATGCGTCCTTTCCACGTATGGCCGGAGGAGATCGTCTTCCACATCTCACGATAGAACGCCTTATCCATCTTGCCGCTCTTGAGGAGGCGCGGATTCTTTCCCACGACTTCCTCGCGGCGAAAGCCGGTCGAGTCCTCGAAGGCCGGATTGACGAATAAAATAGTCCCTTTGGGGTCGGTGATAAAGATGCTCTCCCCGACCTGATCGATGGCCGTCTTGAAGCGTCTAAGCTCGTCCGCCGCGCGCTTACGCTCGGTGTTGTCCCGGATATTGCACTGAATCACCTTTCTAGGGCCCTCCAGATAGACATTGCTGATGAATTCCACCTGGATCTTGCGGCCGGAAACCGCCTGTAGAGGCAGATTGTGATACCGGACATAGCCTAAATTCTGAAGCTCTAGGAACTTTTCCTTATTCGCAAAGATATCCTTGAACGTTCCGATCTCCCACACTTTCTTTTTAAGAATTTTTTCCCGCGACATCCCCATAAGCTCTATGAGGAACGGATTCACATCGTTGATTTCACCCGTCTCGGCGTCCACGATGAGGATGCCGTCCCTTGCCGCCTCAAAGAGCCTCCGATAACGAATCTCGGAGGTAAGCACCATTTCTTTATTGCGAACATCCGGGTTCTTAATGCCGGCGGTCGCTTTGAACCGCGACGACCTTCTGCGGGGTTTGAGAGTTGAGTCGGCGCGGGCTCTAGGTTTCATAAGTTTTCCCTCCGTCAGCGACCGCCCCCACAGGCGACTTGGGCGCGAACTTCAAGTCCGGAAAGCGAACGGTGAATACAGATCCTTTAGCCGGACGGCTGCTGACGGAAATCGTTCCTCCATGGGCTTCCACGATCCGCCGCGAGAGGGCCAGCCCCACGCCGAGACCCCCGACCTCCCGGGTCATATGCTCGGCCGCCTGATAGAGGCCGTCGAAGATCCTCTCACGGTTATCCAACGCAACGCCGACGCCGGTATCCAAGAAAGCGACCGAGATCTCAGTGGGGGCGTAGACCACAGACACCTCGATTCGGCCTTCCTTCTTATTGAAATAAATCGCGTTGAGCATGAGTCGCGTGAACGCGGACGTCAGGAGCCCGTCGTCGGACAATAGAAGTCTGCGCTCGCCTTTCGACGAGAACTTCACGATCACCCCCCGCCCCTCCCATAGGGGTCTATGGGTCTCGATGATTTTTTCCAACAGGTCCTGAAGGTCGGTCTCGGCCTTGTTCAAGGGGAGGCTCTCAGACTCGGTCTGGGCGAAGAGGATGAGGTCCTCCACGACGCCCTGCGTGCTGTCGATCGCCCCTGAGAGCTTCACAAGAAGAGCCTTCCCGTTCGAAGTCGTGACCTCGTCCCCCAACAATCCGGCAGCCATCCGCGCGATCGTAACCGGAGTCCTCAGTTCGTGGCTTACTCGGGCGATCAAGGCCACCTTGAGCCGTTCGACCTTCTGGAGTTCGCTGTAAGCGGCCTCAAGCTCCGAGCGCAGGAACTTCTCACGCTCGAGTTCCCGTGCCAGCCGCCGCACGCCGATGAGACGCCTTACCGCGGCTTCGAGCTGCTCCTTTGGGAACGGCTTTATGAGATAGTCGAAGACGCCCATCTTTAAAGACGGGATCGCGGTCTCTAGAGCGGGCTGTCCCGTCATCATCACGACATCGGTTTCCGGCCAGCGGTGCTTGACCTCTTCGGCCAAGGTCACCCCCGCGTGGGAGTCGGTCATCGCAATGTCGGTCAGCACGAAATCGAATCTGCCGCCAAGCATGCATCGCCAGGCCTCTTTGGCGGAACTCGCCTTCTCCACCGTCAAGCCGAGCCCTTCGAGGACCCTCTGACAGAACCCGCGGACATGTTCATCATCCTCGACGATCAAAACCCGGCCCGATTCAGCGGTTGGTGCTTTCATTTTCTAGATATTGCGAGCCGCCCAGTAAGCTGCCCGTATCGTGTCATAGAAGTAATGCATACCTGCCTCTCTCGTTCTATGAGCAAGATGTAATTTTTTCATACCGCTTCCATGAAGGCCGCCGCCTTCTCCGGAGAAATGTTAGTCTGGATGAAGGAGCGAGGGAGGATCATGATGCTCGAACATCTCAAGGTTGAATATGCCGCCCCCGCTTGACCCGCGCACGTCTGAACGCTTGGCAATCCTCCGTCTTGCCGTGAAAAATTTTTTTCGGATCGATGGGGCACAGTGGGCTGGAGCTTTCGCCTTCAATGCCTTTTTCTCGTTGTTCCCCTTAATGATCCTGCTCGTCACGATCTCCTCGTTCTTCCTCGACCGTGACACGGCCGCAAAAATGGTCATTGCATACACGGAGAGCTATGTCCCGATCAGCGGTAAGATGCTGCGGACCGTTTTCGATGTCATCGACGGCGTGATTAAGAATCGCGGTCAGGCGGGCGCGATCGCGTCCGTCATCTTGGTATGGACCGCCATCCAATGCTACGCCACGCTCATCCTAGCGACCAATCGTGCATGGGACATCGCGGCGAAAAATTGGTGGGGGCTGCCGTTGAAGAGCCTGGCGATGCTCGGGGTTACAGGGGGCGCGGTACTCTTCGGCATGACGGGGTCCGCGCTAATAGAAATGGTGGAAGGGTGGCTCTATGGCCTAGGGAGCTTCGTCATTTCCTCGTCGGTCGTGTTCTGCAGTCTGAGCCTGTTTTACAAAGTGGCTCCTCGCCGGCCCACTCGGTTCAGCGAAGTGTGGGGCGCTGCCTTGGTCGCCGCCATGCTCCTGCAGACGATTGAAAGTCTATTCGTCATTTATCTGAGGGAATTTTCCGTGTTGAACGCGGTCTATGGAGCGTTCGGCGGGATCATGGCCTTGCTGATGTGGATTTACCTATCCGGGAGCATTATGATTTTCGGCGCCTGCCTTTGCGCAGCTCAGGCCGAAATGCGTTCCGCCCCGGGGCATCGCCCTTCAGACGGGCCTTGATGCTCCGGGAAGACACACGCGCGGCCGCGAAAGCGTTTACCGCGCCTTCGCGGCCGCAATGCTTAGCCTAGATTTTCCTCTATCGCGAAGACATCAATTGCTTGCCGATGTGGGACCAGGCGTTTTTGACTTCGGCGCTGATGTGCGCCATTTCGGAAGCGCCGACGCGTTTGACCCGCGCGTAACGCTCGGCGGTCTCATCGACGAGCTGATTATAAGCCTGCTGATTGAGATCTTTGAGGTCTTTCACTTTATCGTTTACTTCACGATTGAATTGAATCGCCCACTCCGCCACCCTTTCGCGGTTCTTGGCTCCGCGCTTTCCGGTGAGAAGAAAGGTTCCTGCGGCGGCGACTGCCGCCAATCCGATTCCGGCGCCCAGCATTTTATTTTTGCTTTTCATTGTTTCCCCGTAGACGGAAATTAAAATCGACCGCGCGACGAGTCGCCATGACGGGTCCAGAGCAGCGACTGTTCATTATGGACCAGACTCATCCTTGGAGCCAATGAACGAAAGGTCAATCTAATGTGAATTATTTGAATCCCTCACGGCGCGGCGGCTTCCATGGCTGAAACGGCGTTGTCGTTGAACGTAATGCGCCGCGTCTCCACTCTCGAACCGGAGGAATCCATGCTGATTCCGCCCCCGTAGGCCGTGGAATAGCCCCCCGTGCCGGCTCCGAGACTTAAACCCAACCCCGGGCCGGAAGCGCCGCCATACACCCACACCTCATCGCTCCCGTCGCGCGATGAGCGCGAAATCTTGCGCTCGGGCTTTCCCAACGCCATCAGCACCATTTCTTTCGTAAATCCGATTTCAACTTTTCCGGCGCGAATCTTTTCTTGCGTTGCGGACGGATAAGAAGCGAAGAGTTCCGGATTCTTTCGAATGCGCGCCGCGGTGGAGGCGCAGCCGACAAGCGGCAGGAGGCAAACCAACAGGCCCGAAGCATTGATTGTTTTCATGGCTCCCAGAGCGTAACGGATGGCCGAGGCGGGGCCTATGGCCGGGCTGTAACGCTTTTGCGCCTCGGCGGTGACGGCCCAGACGCGCCGGGTCAGAACGCTCAGGTCAGCCGTCTCGTCGCTTCTTCCGATGCCGGGCTTTAGACCCATGGAATAGCCGTTGCCACATATTCCTTCGAACGGGAGGAATAATGCGATTAAAAGCGATCTTCATATCCGCTTTAGGTTCCATTTTGGTGATGGCCCCGTTATTGGCCGCCGCCGCGACCGAAGCCTGCCTCATGTGTCACACGAAGCAAAACGCCGGTCTCGTGCTGGAGTGGAAGCAGTCCAAGCACGCGAAAAACGGCCTCGGCTGTCTGATCTGCCATGAAGGAAAGGAAGGCGATCCGGCTTCCTGGAAGCATAAGGGCGCATGGGTGTCGGCGATCGTTACTCCGAAAACCTGCGGCAAGTGCCACGAGGCGGAAACCGACGAATTTTCCCGCAGCCACCACGCAAAAGCCGGAGAGATCCTCGCGAGCCTGGACAATGTGCTCGCCGAAAAGGTCGCGGGCCTTCCGGACAACAACGCCGACGCGGTCAACGGCTGCTGGCAATGCCACGGCACGATCGTCAAGTTCAAGAAGAACCCGGACGGTTCCCCGATGCGCGTCGGCCCGGAACAGAAGCCGGTGATCGACCCGACAACCTGGCCCAACAGCGGCATCGGCCGCCTCAACCACGACGGCTCGAAGGGCTCCTGCAACGCCTGCCACAGCCGCCACGCCTTCGAGGCGAAACTGGCCCGCAATCCCGAGAACTGCGGAAAATGCCACATGGGTCCGGACCATCCGCAAATCGAGATCTACAACGAGTCCAAACACGGCATCGCGTTCCGCGCGAGCCGCGACCGCATGGGCCTCGATAAGGATGAATGGATTCTAGGAAAAGATTATTCCGCCGCCCCGACGTGCGCGACCTGCCACATCTCAGGCCACATGGGGCCCAACGGCATGGTCAAGGGCGGAACGCACGATGTGGGAGAGAGGATCAGTTGGACCCTGCGCCCGGTCATCAGCGTGAAGCTCAACAACGTGGCCTACACGGACGGCTTCAAAGAGGACTACCCCCACACCCGGGATCTTCCCAAGGTCGGCGAGAAGGTCATGACGGTGGAAAAGGTCGTCGAGAACGACATACTCGCATCAAAGAAGGTCGAACGAACGGTCGCCAAAATTACGCCCTGGGAAGAGCGCCGGGGCAAGATGCAGGCGGTTTGCGCCAACTGCCACGGCCCGTCGTTCATCGACGGGTTCTACCGGCAGTTCGACTCGCTCGTCGATCTCTACAACGACAAATTCGCCAAACCGGCGAAGGAGATCATGGACGAACTGAAGGCGGACGGGATTCTAAGCGCGAAGGCGCCCTTCGAACATAAGGTCCAGTGGGACTTCTGGGAGCTCTGGCATCATGAAGGTCGCCGTGCACGGCACGGAGCGAGCATGATGGGCCCCGACTACACGCATTGGCATGGGATGTACGAGGTGAGCAAGCACTACTACCTCAACTTCCTGCCCAACGCGGTAAAGGCGGCGAAGGAAAAGAGCCCTGAACTCGGAAAGAAGTGGCAGGCGAAGGTCGACGATCTTATGGCAAGGCCCGAGCATCTCTGGCAGAAAGGCTTGAGCAAGGAGGAGATCGAGCGGCTTAAGAAGGAATACGAGGAGAGGTACAACCAGTAGCTTACTTGGAACATCAAAGAACGCGGTGGATTTCTCAAGATCGCGGCGGCACGGCCCGCGATTACACCGGAGCCGTCAAGAGGAAGAACAGCAAGAGCACGTACACCCCGGTCAGCGCGACCGCGTCCAAGTTGCTCAGCGAGCGGTCCAACTCGAGATATTGGTACAGCGCGTAGAACAGCGGGAACAGCAGCAGCCATAGTAGCTGCGTCACAATGTTCATCGGCAGGAAGAAGCGTGCGCCGCCCGCCGTCATCCCAAGCACGCCGAGGCGCTCGACGCCGACGATGAACGCCTCACAGGCGCCCTGCAGAACCAATAACCCGGTGACCAGATTCAAAACCGCGACGGTCATCTCACGGCCGTGCTCGGAAATCCATTCAAAATGGGCGTTTAGAGTCAGGCTCGCCCAAAGCGCCAATCCGACGCCCATCATCGCCTGCCACAGCGTCAATTGCTTCGAACGCGCCTCGATCGCGCGCAGCGCGGTGGCCGCCGAGGCCTCCGGACTCGGGACCGACTCGGGTCGACGACCTTCGGCGATTTCCTCAAGAACACGCCGCAGATTCGGCGAAGTCACGACGACCCTGTCGAAGCCCTCCTTCAGTACGCGCAGCGCCGATGCGGCGGTTTCGGCGACCACGCTCGCGGTCCGCGTACCGTCTCCCAACAACGCCATCTCGCCCGCGACGCCGCCGCGGTCGAGCCGGGCGACTACGGCCGCTCCCCGCTCGACGCGCAATTGTCCGTCCATGACCAAGTAAAGCGCCTCGGGGGCCTCCCCCTCACGCATCAAGACCTGCCCGGCGGGAAAGGATACGGGTTCCACCTCGCCCACAAGCGCGTGGATTTCCTCCGGCGGAAGCGAGCGAAACAGCTCGAGGCTCCCGAGCTGCTCGAGCACGTCGCGCACCGGCATCGATTCAAGCACGGTCTCGCTCACGATCCCTACTATAGCGGACCCACAGATCCGCCGCCAGGCCGCCGGCCAGCGGCCCCGGAACGCGGCGCGTGACGCGCGGCCAAAACAGACTCACCCCGATGGTGCCCGCCCCGATGGAGAGCGCCCACGGGTTCATGCTGGACGCATGGTGCGCGTACTCCGCGATTTTTTCGAGAAAATCGGGAGGAACGGCCTCCATACTCAGGCCGAAGAAGTCTCGGCCCTGGGAGGCGGCGATGATGATCCCGGCAAGCAGCGTCGCGACGGCCAATCCGTCGTAGCCGTGCCGAGCGACGACCGCATAGACGATGACGATGAAGGCCCCGGTGGGGCCTCCGATTTGCACCCGGCTGCCGCCGAGAGCGGAAATCAGAAAGCCCGCGACGATGGCTGTAAATAGACCCCTTGCCGGCTCCACGCCCGAGGCGATCGCGAACGCGATCGCCAGCGGCAGCGGCAGCGCGACCAGACCCACGGTCAACCCTGCCTGAAGGTCGCCGAGAAACTCCTCTCGGGAATAGCCCTCGGAGAGGACGGTCAGGAGCTTCGGATGAAAGCGGCTACTCATCAAGCGGCGGAACGGTCAGTTACTTTGAAGGAAGATCCGAAAGTGACCAGCGCGTAATCCGGTCCGGAACAGCGTCTCCTTCTCGACTCGCCGCTGCGGCCTCTGTTTTCGAGCCCTTTATCCTTCGTGGCAGGCGTAGGTCAGTGTGCGGAGATCACTCCACCGATAGCCCGCGTCCCGCAGGAAGGATTCCAGATTTTTGCTTTCTTCCGGCGTATCGTGCTCGAACGCGATCCTCGGATGGAAACGGGCGATCGTATCCTTTGCCCCATTGAGGACTTGCGGGACGTTTCCTTCGGTGTCGATTTTTATAATGTCGACCCAGGAGAGGCCGAACTCTGAGACTATGCCGTCGATCGTTTTCAGCTCGATCACCATCGACTTGGCCGAGGGGCGCGTCAAAGAATGGTTGATCGCGCGCTCGTGGACGTAGAGTTTGGCGCTCCCGGCTCGCTCGTCGACGCCCGCTTTGACCGGCCGGACGTTCTTTAAGCCGTTCATCTCGACGTTCCGGGAGAGGGCTTCAAAATTGGCTTGAAACGGCTCGATTGAAACCACGATCCCGGTCTCTCCGACGCGGGACGCAGCGAAGACGCTGTAGATCCCTATATTCGCTCCGGCGTCGATGACGACGTTTCCCGGTTTCGGGAGGAACTCGTCGAGCAAAAAATAATCCTTGTTGTGGAGTATCGAGAATAAAGGGTCGAATGCCGTGTGGAGATCCATTTCGAATTTAAGGCCTTCCCTGGTTTCTATCCGGACCCGTAGGTCGGAAAGCCCCGATGCCTTCAGCCAATTCAAGCATCTGAGGTAGCGGTCTCCCCATCGAATGAATATGAAAATCGAGTAGTAGAAGATCAGGTAAGAAAACCGGAGAAAACGATCTCCCCGGATGGAGGCATGAAATCGGAAGTTGTCAAAAATATTGGAAAAAGCTTCGGAAAGCGCCATCGCTCCCTTCAGTGTACTTTGTTTGGAGGCCGGAGGATAACCTGATTCTCTCCGGATCCGACAATCTCAGGAATTGGGTCGCGATTTTGCCACGACGTCATTATACGGTTGCCGGCGCCCGAAAGGCCTGTGAACCAGAATACCGGCGCGGTTTTTCCCATCAAAGCTGCACCCGACGGCCGATCTCGATGACGCGGTCCGGGGGAAGGCGCAAAAACAGAGACATCCGCATCGCGTTGTTGGTTAGAAAACGGAACAAGCCGATGCGCCACCACGCCATCCCGCCGTAAGGGCCGGCGAGAACCGTGTTGCGGCTGACGAGGTAGCTCGCGGTCAAAGGCTCGACGTCGAGTCCCGCCTCGTTGGCGCGATAGAGATCGCCCATCACATCGGGCGTTTCCATAAAGCCGTAGCGGAGCGTTACCGCCGAAAAACCGGCTCCCATATCCTGCGACGCGCAACGCTCCTCGTCGGAGACGGTAGGAACCTCCTCGACGTGAAGGGTCACGACGAAGACGCGCTGGTGGACCACGCGGTTGTGTTTGAAGTTGTGCAGCAGCGCCGAGGGAGTCGTCTCAGCCTCCCGAGAAAGCACGACCGCCTGACCGGGGATCCGAACCTCGGGGCGATGCGAGACCTCTTCGATGAATTTCGCCAGCGGATACGAAGTCCGGCGTTCGAGATCGCGCAGCGCGACGCGGCCTTTCTTCCAGGTGCTCATCACCAGCGCGATCGTCAGCGCGATCGCGATCGGAATCCACCCCCCCTCATGGAACTTCGCCATGTTCGCACCGAGAAACGCCAGATCAAAAACGAGCCACAACGCGCTCAACGCCGTCGCGGCCCAGACCGGCCAATGCCAGCGCTGCACGGCGACGCTGAAGGCGAGAACCGTCGTGATCATCATCGTGATCGAGACCGCGATGCCGTACGCCGCCGCGATCGCGCTGGAGCTCCCGAAGACGAATACAAGAGATACGGTCGCGACGAACAATCCCCAATTCGCCGCCGGAACGTAGATCTGTCCCGCCGCCTCCGCAGCCGTGTGCACGACGCCGACGCGCGGCACGAAACCCAACTGCATCGCCTGCTGGGTCAGCGAAAAGACGCCCGTAATCACCGCCTGCGAAGCGATCACCGTCGCGGCCGTCGCGAGCGCGACCAACGGAAATACGGCCCAAGACGGCGCTAGGTTGTAGAAGGGGTTGACCGCGGCCGAGGAGTCGGCGAGCAACAACGCGCCCTGCCCGAAATAATTCAGCGTCAGCGCCGGGGCGGTTAGGGCGAACCAGCTGATCCGAATCGGCCGACTGCCGAAATGCCCCAGATCGGCGTACAACGCCTCCCCTCCGGTCACCACGAGAAACACCGAGCCCAGAACCAAATAACCGGGAAGCCCGTTCGCGGCGAAGAACTGAATCGCGTAGGCCGGATTCGCCGCGGCGATCACACCCGGATTTCGAGCGAGACCCAGCACGCCGAGCAAGGATAAGACGGCGAACCATGCGATCATGATCGGCCCGAACATCGCGCCGATCCCCGCCGTTCCGCGCTTTTGCAGGAGGAAAAGTCCCGCGAGAATGCCCACCGTAATCGGGACGACGTAAGGCGTGAACAGCGGGGTCGCCACTTCGAGCCCCTCGACCGCGCTGAGCACCGAAATCGCGGGCGTCAGCATGCCGTCGCCGTACAGCAGCGCCGCGCCGAACAAGCCGATTCCGGTTACAAAGCGCCGTCCGGAGGGACTCGTCGAGCGCACCAGCGCCATCAACGCTAGAATCCCGCCCTCCCCTCGGTTGTCGGCGCGAAGCACGTACAGCAGGTACTTCGCGCTGATCACCAGCACAAGCGACCAGAAAATCAGCGACAGCACTCCGAAAACGTTGACCTGATTGAGCGGAACGGAATGCGGCCCGTGGAAGCACTCCCGCATCGCATAAAGGGGGCTGGTCCCGATATCGCCGTAAACGATGCCCAACGCGGCGAGGGAAAGAAACGCGGTCTTTTTAACGGAATCCCCGGATTCGGAGGAAGAATTCATCAATTGCGACCCATCGGCCTGATTATAACACGGGAATCCGGCGCCATAAGACCCTACACGCCATTTTCGGCGGGATCCGCCTTCTTCTCTTCTTCGGCGACCTGCTTTTCCGCCTCAATCGCGTCGAAATGCTCGATGTCCCCGATACGGCCTTCAACCCGCTCGTCGAGGCCGGCGATCGAACTCTCCCGCCCGTAGACCAACAGGAGGTCGCCGGCCAGAATCTTCGATTGGGCGCCCGGAACGCCGATATAGGTTCCGTCCTGCCTTCGAATTCCCAATACCAGAATACCTTCTTTGTGGAGTCCCGCCGTCGCCAGATCCTTCTCCACGAGCCAGTCCGCTTCCTTGATGTAAAGCTCGCCGACCTGGTATTCACCGGAGAGTCTCAACAACGCCGAGTAATCCCGAACATCCAGGCGCGTGTAGCGGCGCAGCAGCCATCCGACGAAGGTCTGGAGAGCGAGGTTGGTCCAGGGGCTGACGGCGAGGATCAATATAAACACGATCCCACCGGCCAGCACGAAAAATTTCTCAAAAACGCTGAAATGCGTGTTCGGGACCATGAAGGTCAAGATCAAAGAGGAAACCGCTGTCACGATGCCGGCGTTTCCGGCGAGCAGCAGCACGAAGAGAATCCTGCGCCGGACCGGGTGGTTGACGATCTTCTCGGATTCCGCGGTCGTGAAACCGACCCCGGACAGCGCCGACAGCGCCTGAAAGCTCGCCGATTCGACCGAGAGGCCAGTGTGCACGAACATGATCGTCGCGAGCCGCATCACCAAGATCAGGCCGGCGAGCACGACCAGCAAGGAAAGAATCGGGGTCATCAGGCGGAATTTTACATTTTTAGGGGGCGCGGTCATGACGGCGCTATGCTATTGTTTCGTCGTGGAATCTTTTCCGGAATCCCTTCTTTCGATCGCGCTTCATTTGGAAGCGTGGCTCGAAACGCCCGCTCCCATGCTGGGCGACGCGGGCTTTTTGTTGAAGCTCGCCGCGCTCGGCTGCGCGATGGTCGCGGGATCCGCCTTGCTGCTGTCTATGGTCCTGCCGCTGGCCCGGACGCTCCGCCGAACGCTCTCCGCGCTCGGCGGCGTGCGCGACGAACTTTTTGTTTCGGAAGCGGCGCACGACCTGGAGGATGAGGGCGCCCGCCTCGACACCGCGATCGCGCAAGCCCAGGCGGCGGTGGCCGAAGCCTGCCGCGCCTGCGCTGACGAAGCCGGAGACTCGCTGCAGCGCCGCTACAACGCACTCGTCTCGTCGCTGAACGCGCGCTGCGAACAAATCGTCGAGGAACTCTCCTCGAAGAACGACTGGGACGCCGCCGGCATCGAGGCCTGGATAGACGAACAGGAAGAGAGTCTGCGCAGGGCCATCAGCGACGAGGCCGTCCGGATTCGCATCGAAAGCAGACGCAATCCGGCGGACGAAGCCTTCCTCAACGCCGTTCGGGCCGCGTTGCGTCCGCGGCTCAAGCGCGCTCCCGTGGAATTCCGCCTGCGCCAAGACCGGGAAGAACTCGCCGGACGCGAGGGAGACCCGCTGTTCGTTCGCCTCATGAAGGCCCAGCGCCGCGCCGATCTGCGCGTCTGGGGTCTCCTCGGACGCGCAGACGCGGAAATCCGGGTCCGCCGCGTGCCGTTTCGCGCGATTCTCGACCGTCGCATCAACAACGCCCTCTTCGCCGCTCTCGCCGAAGGCTGCGAAGAAATCCGCCGGCTTTCGGAAAAGGCGTCCGACGCCCTTCTAGAGGCCGCGCGGATTCTGCGCTTCAACCTCGATTCGGCGGGGGCGGAACTTGAAGAACCCTCGGACGAGGACCGCGACGCCATCGCCGTCGCCCGCGAACTCGCGAAGGAAGGCCTGGAACGTACGGCCGCCCGCCTGAAAAAGCTGCTGGGAGAAGTCGAGGAAGGCGAGGCGCGTTTTCTATTCGCGGCGCAGGACGCCGGAAAGCGCTGCGCTGCGGGGATCCGCCGAGACGCCGACGTCGCCGACACCTTCGGGGAACGCGCCGCGAGAATCGGGGGTTCCATCGCCCATTCATGGGAAGAATTCATTGCGCTTTCCAAAGAACAGCTGTCTTCCCGATCCGCCTGGCGCGAGGCGCTGCGCACACCGCTGGAGGCCGTCTGGGGAAGCGCGGCCGCGGCTCTCGGCTTGGGGAGGCTCGAATCCCGCGCGACGCAGGCCCAACTGGAGGAAGCGACCGTCGATTTCGTCCGCCGGCGAACACCCCCGTTGTACCGGCGTCTGTTCAACTTCGACCCCCTCTCCGATGAAGACTTTCTGGAGGGCCGAGACGAACATCTCGAACGCTTCGCCCGCGCGAAAGAACGCCTCGCGAAGGGGCTCTCCGCCTCCGTGGCCGTCACGGGCCCGACCGGGGCGGGGAAGACGAGTCTGCTGCGCTGCGCGCTCCGCCGCTACTTCAAATCCGGCCCGGTCCTGCAGATCGAAATCGAAACCCCCATCGCGTCGGCTCCGGAACTGGTCCGAGTCCTGGCGGACCGCCTCGGCGTGAAGGCGGCCGATGGCGGCGCCCTCGCCGCCGCGATCGCCGCTCTGGAAACCCCTCCCATCGTATTTCTCAAAGGAGGCAGCCGTCTCTTCGAGCGCCGCGTCGGAGGCCTGGAGGCGATGCAGGCGTTCCTTTCCCTCCTTACGGCCACCGAAGGGAAGGCACTGTGGGTCGTTTCCTTTTCCCGGGACGGATGGAGCTATCTAGACCGCGTCCTCGCGCTTTCCAAGCGCTTCGACGAGCACGCGGATCTCGACGGTCTCGATCGCGGGGAATTGGAGCGTGCCATGATGGCTCGCCACGAAATTTCCGGGTACGAACTCGATTTCGCCGAAGAGCCCGGGCTCGGCGCCGACGCGGCGTGGCGCCTGCGCGGCGTCCGTGATCCACGCCGGCGTCAGGAGATACTGCGCGAAGAATTCTTCGATGAACTTCACGCCGCCGCGGGTTCGAACCTGCACGCCGCGCTCTACTACTGGCTGCGCTACACGAAGGTCGTCGACCGCCGGCGAGTCGTCGCGAGCCCCTTGGCCGCCATTCCGGCCGCCGCCCTGCGCGGACTCGGAGACGACTATCTCTTCACGATGCTGTTCGTATTCCAACACGACCGCCTCACTCCCCGGCAGCACGCCCGTCTACTGCGCATGAACGAAATCGAAAGCGGGCTGACTCTCGACTATCTCACCCGCCGACGCGTACTGCTCAAAACCGGTTCGGGTCCGGACGCGGTTTACGGTGCAAACCCGATTCTCTCTTACCCGGTCGAAAAAATCCTGAAGGAGCGGAACTTGATCCATGCCTGAAGGCGCGGCCGAACTTGCTTCGAATCTGCCCCTGAAAATCGCGCTGTCGGCCGCGATCTTGGGGCTGGTCTGGGCGTTTCTGGGAGCGGCGGTTTTCCTGCTGGAGCGATTCGCCGAGCGCGGGGCGCGATACCGCTTCCTGAAAAAAGCGATTCCCGTGCTGCGCATCGCCTGCTGGACCGTCGCGGCGTACGCCGTAATCCGCTTCGTCTTCGCGCCGAGCAAGGAGACCTTCTTCGCGTTCACCACCGCCTCCGGCGTCGCCATCGGCTTCGCGTCGCAAGACATCCTCAAGAACGTCTTCGGCGGGATCATGATCGTCTTCGACCGCCCGTTCCAGGTCGGAGACAAGGTCCGCATCGGCGAGTACTACGGGGAAGTGACGAATATCGGCCTTCGCACGACCCGCCTCGTCACCTCCGACGACAACACGATCACCGTTCCCAACGCCGAGATGGTCAGCAAGGCGATCGCGAACGCCAATTCCGGGGCGCTTGACTGCCAGGTCGTCACTCCTGTCGTCTTGCCTCCGGGGACGGACATCCAGAAGGCGAAACGCATCGCCTGGGAAGCAGCGGCGACCTCGCGCTTCGTCTTTCTGAAGAAGCCGATCTCCGTCCTCGTCGAGGACGCCCCTTCCGAGAAGGAGCTTCGCACCAAGCTCAAGATCAAGGCGTACGTCCTGGATACGCGTTACGAGTTCGCGTTCCAAAGCGACGTCGCCGAAACGGTGAAGCGGACGCTCGAAGATTCCCGAGAGCGCATCCTCCCGGCGGCTTAGGCGCCGCCCAAATCCCGCACCGCCCCGCCCCACTCGACGAAATACAAACGCCGGCCGGTATGCCAGAACAGGCCGGATTCGACGGCCTTCCACGCCCGCTCCTCGAGAAACAAAGGGCGTCTCTCGTAGTCGCGGTTCATCGCCGCGAACATCGCCGACTCCGGCAGTTTTGCGTCGGACAGCACCGCCCCGTCCCCGGCCCGAAGCGCGATTAAGCGCCCCGACGACAGCAGGAACCAAAGCCGGTCCCGCTCGACGCGCAGCAGACGGTGCGGCGCGGGGCGGACGGAACCGGGGGCCGCGACGGCCTCGGCGACCGCGCGGATCGGCGTTTTCGGAAGGAAATCCCCCTCCGGCGACATCGCGAAAACCGTCCCGTCCCGGATGGAGTAGAGACCGCCGCGCGCGGTGGCTTCCTGGAGCGGCCACGCGCTGCGTTCGCCGCGCCACACGCTGCGAACCCCGCCGTCGAAGTCGAGCAGCGCGAGAAACGCTTCACCGTGGGCGTCCGCCACCTCGATCGCGAAGAACGACCTCCCGAAGGCTCGTACCGCGACGCGCTCCCGCTCGGACGCATCGTCGACGCGCGCCTCGCCTGGAAGCCGCCACTTTCGCCGCGTCCCGTCCGGGAGCGTCGCCGAAAACGAGGCGCGATCGGCGCTCACGGTTCCCGCATAGCCCTGGCGAAACCACTCGTCGAGCATCAAGCCTGCGGACGCGTAGTCGTAATTGGTTTTCGCGACGGCCCGCCCGGTTTCGTCGAATCGGACGAACTCATAGCGGTTCTCCGTCCACCCGAAGCTTCCGATCGCTTCCCCCACCCGAATCATCTGATTCGACCAATAATTCGGCAGGGGCTTTTGATGGCGCAGTCCGGACTCGAGATCGCCGCGCCAAAGCTCCGCGACCAATCCCTTGCCGTCGCGCCCCGGCATCGCCCGCGAAATCCACAACTTGCCGTACGCGTCCCAGATCGCGTGATCGCGCATTTCAGCCGGCCCTTCGAGCACCGTCGCAAGCGCCGTCCTGCCCGCAGCGGCCGCGAGAGGCTTGCGCGAACCATCAGGGCGCACGAACACGATGCCCCCGTCGAAGCCGCGCATCACCGCTCCGGATAGTTCGACGCGGCGCGCCGCTTCGGGGGAAAGCGAGAAATGCGCGGGGCGGCTCGGCAGGACGGTCTGTTCGCTGTCGGAGAGATGCGCGAACGAGATTCCCGCATTGACGCGCGTCCAACTCCGCCCGAGGGCTAAAGCCGAACAGGCCGGCCCGAACGCGAACGCGGCGGCCAAAGCGGCCCAACGCCGCCATCCCATCGCCTCCCGGCGCCCGAGCCAGCGCGCGGCGCGCCCGAGCGCCCACAGCGTCGAGGCCGATGCCGCGAACAACACCCCGATCAGAGACGCGCCGAACGGCGCGCGGTAGGCGTAGAATAGCTGCATCGCCAGCCCGGCCGCCAAAGAGAGGACCATCGCTCCGATCGCGACCATCCCGAGAAATCCTCCCGCGACCCCGTTGCGCACGGTCCACGCCGCGGCAAAGGACGATATCGCAAACAGCGGTATTCCGCCGACGCAGAGCCAGAACATCGGACGCATAATCGGCGCTTCGATCGCGCGCAGCCAACTCTCCGAAGGCGGGACGACCAGCACCAGGCTCTCGCGCCACTGCGCGCTGACCACAAAGGCGAGGCCCAAGAACAGCGCCCCGAGCAGCAGCGCCTGCAGCGCCGACGTTCCCGCCGACGCGAACGCCGCCCTCCCGTCGGACACGGGTAAAATCTCTTCCGCCGAACGCAGCGGATCGTTCGCGTTGGCCGCGCCGGCGGAGGAACCGAGCAGCACCGCGATCAAGGGAAGACCGATGAAGCTCCAAAAGTAAAGCATCGAATCCACGCCGAAACGGCCCGGGTGCCCGCTGAGCAGCGCAACCGCCGCGCCGAACGGCACCGAGGCGACCAAGGTCGCCGCCATACCGACGAACGGCAGGCGGTTTTTGCGGAACTGCAGTTTCGCGATTTCAAGCATGATGGGCCTCCGTCTCTTCGGACGCCGCGGCGTCCGCTTCCTTAAGCAAAAGCTTCAACGAGGTTTCCAGCGGAAGGGGCTCTCTTTCGATCGCCTCGATCCCCCATGCCTTGGAGAATCGGTCGGCGGAATCGGAATCAAACGCGGCCCATTCGCTGAGGGGACCGTCGTTGGAGAGCTCGACGACCCGCAACCCCGTCGCCGGATACGCTCCGTTCTTCGCGCGGGCGACCAGGCGACAGGCCTCCGTGCGAAGCCGTTCGACCTCGTGGGTCGCGACGATTCTCCCTCCCGCGAGCACCCAGACCTCGTCGATCAAGCCCCCCATCTCCTCCATCCGGTGATTCGAGACGACGATGGTCTTTCCGGATCCGTGCAGTTCGCGGATAATTTCCCCGAGCACGCCGTCCCGCACGATCGGATCGAGCCCGGAGGTCGGCTCGTCGAGCAGCAGAATCTCGGGATTATGCGCGAGCGCGCAAATCATCGCCGCCTTGCCGAGCATGCCCTTGCTCGCTCCCGCCACGGGAGCCCGCACGTCCAACTCCAGACGCTTCGCCAGTTCGGACGCGCGGCGTCGGTCCCATTTTTCGAAAAAACGGCCGCGAAGCGCGAACGCCTCCTCAATCGTCATGAAGCCGTGAAACTCCGGACGCTCGGGCATGTAGCCCACTTTCTGACGAATGCGGCCGGAACCGTCCGGCGACATCCCGCCGATCGAGATGCGTCCCGCATCGGCCGCGAGCATGTCCAGGAGAATTTTGAAAAGGGTCGATTTGCCCTCCCCGTTTCGTCCGAGCAGTCCGATCACCTTGCCGGGTTCGGCCCGCGCGGTCACTGCGCGCAGCACCTCCCGTTTCCCGAAGCGCCGCACGACGCCTTCCAGTTGAATCGATCCGTTCATCACTCCTCCTTCTTAAGGCGCCGCACGACCGCGTCGACGTCTTTCCACGGCATTCCGGAGCGGCGCGCGTGCGCCAACGCTTCCTCGAAATTTAAAACGACCGCCCCGATCCCGTCCTTCGCCCGCGCCCGGGCCTCTCCCGCGACCACGTTTCCCGCACCGCGCGTGGATTCGAGAACCCCCTCCAGAGCGAGTTCCCGCAGCGCCCGCGCCACGGTGTTCGGATTAACGCGCAGGCGGTCGGCCAAGGCCCGGACCGAAGGCGCCGGATCGCCGGGTTTGAGCAGGCCCTTGGCGATCAAGCCTTTGAAGCCGGCCTTGATCTGGTCGTAGAGCGGTACGGGGGAGCGGGCGTCGATGGAGATCATCTGTACTAGTGTCCTAGTACAGTAGTATACCGAGGAATCCGTTTCTGTCAAGTCCAAAGATTCGGCCGCAGTCGGCGAGCCGACCTTCGGCACGCCCTTTAGGGAGCCCTCTTCCCTATTCCGACTACACGTTTTAACATGTAGTCGGAATAGGGTATGGGGAACCTCTACTCACTGCCGATGAGACTCCGGCGAGCTCTGAACAAACTCGCCGTCTTCTCCCGAAGCGCTCCCCGCGCGGCGGGCGAAACCGAACTGTTCGAACTTTTGTGGGCCGCTCGCGTCAAAGTCGGCATGAGCCAGTCCGAAGCGGCGAACCGCGCCCGCATCCCGCAGCAGTACTGGCACGATCTTGAATCGGGAAAAAAAGACGCGCGGATCTCGACTTGGAAACGCGCGTTTCAAGCGCTCCGATGCGATCTGCTGGTGCTCCCCAAGCCCCGGCTTCACCTGGGCGAATGGCGCGCCCGACGCATGCTGGAAGGCCGTTACGCCGCGAAAACCGTTCCACGGGAGCGGCCTGATCCGGATTAGTTGTTACAATACCCGCCGTCATGTGCGGCCGCTACACGCTCTCCTCCGACGTCAAAACGCTGCAAACGCGGTTTTCGCTAAAAGCCGCTCCGCAGGAATTGACGCCGCGCTACAACCTCGCCCCCGGCCAAAACGCGCCGGTGATCGCCTGCAGGAACGGCTATCGCATGGGCATGTTCAAATGGGGTCTGACGCCGAAATGGGCGCGGGACGCGTCGATCGGCGCCCGCATGATCAACGCCCGCGCCGAGACGATCGCGGAGAAGCCCGCTTACCGCAAACCGTTCGCGTCCCAACGCTGCCTGGTGCCGGCCGACGGGTTCTATGAATGGAAAAGGGCCGGCGCGAAAGCCAGGATTCCCTATCACTTCACGCTCAAAGGCGGCGGACCGTTCGCATTCGCGGGACTCTGGGACAACGGAACCTTTACAATCGTCACCACCGCGCCGAACGCATTGCTCAAACCCGTGCATGACCGGATGCCGGTGATCCTGACGCCTGAGGGAGAGAGCCTCTGGCTCGATCCGAAATCCTCTCCCGCACGATTAAAGGAACTCCTGCTCCCGTTCGATCCCGAGGCGATGCGAGCCGTCGAGGTTTCGTCGCGCGTCAATTCCCCGAAATACGACGACCCGGCCTGCGCCGCGCCCCCCCCGGAACCCGCCGGGCAAAGGGAGCTGTTTTGAAGCGGGAGTGGTGGAAGCGCGCGTTCGTCGACGGGGCGTTCCCCGTCGAAGACCTGACCCGCTCCGAAGAGTTCAAGGAGCGGACCAAGCGCGACGTTCCGTTCATCCTGCGCGCGCTGAAGCTGCGCCGCGGAGACCGCCTCCTGGACGTCTGCTGCGGTCCGGGACGCGTCGCGCTCCCTCTCGCCCGCCGGGGCCTGCGCGTCACCGGCGTCGACGCCTCCGATCGGTATCTGCGAACGGCCCGAAAGGGACGCAGCGGCGCGCTCTTTTTGAAGCGGGACATGCGCGCCCTCGGTTTCTCCGGGGAGTTCGACGCGGCGATCAATCTCTGGACCAGCTTCGGGTACTTCGAGCGCGCCTCCGACGACTTAATGGCGCTGCGCTCGATGCGGCGCGCGTTGAAGCCCGGCGGGAGACTCTTGCTTCAGACGACCAACGGAGCGCGGCTTCGATCCGTCTTGTCCTGGCTCCGGGATCACGAAGTTCCCTCCGACCGCTGGAGCGAGATCGCTCCGGGCAGCCTCGTTTTGGAGCGGCCGCGGCTCGTGAAAGGCGACCGCGTCGTCGAAAACGACTGGCTGATCGTCAAGGGCGGGAAGAAACACCGGTTGATCTCCCGCGTCCGCCTCTACGATGGCGCGTCGATGGGAGCGCTCCTAAAAAAAGCCGGCTTCACGGTCGAAGCCTTTTTCGGAGACGCCGACGGCCTTCGCTACGATCCCTCCGACTCGCTCCGGCTGGTCGTCGTCGCGCGCAACCCCCTATAAAGGAGCGGGCCCCCGTTTCCGGGGGCCCGCTCTTCACATTTCAATTCTCCGCGCTTAAAACGCCAGAGCCATCGGCGCGAGCGACTGACGGTACACCGCGCTCGGGGAATCCCCGGTCTTGAGGTACTGCTCCTTGGAAACCTTTCCAATGCGCTTGAAGCCGTACTCGACGTAGTAGGGCTTGCCGCCGCTGAGCTTGCCGGCCAATTCGGAGAAGTCGATCTCGTAGGATCCGGCTGTTGAGAATGTCATCTCCTTTTCCCCGATCGTGCTGTCGGGCCAATTGCTGATCTCCCGACGAAGTTTCGCCTTCACGAGGATTTTTTCGCCCTCGTAATAGGAAGACCACTTGTCCGTGAACACCGCCTTGACGCCGCCGGCGGGAAAGACCACCCGTGCGGAAAGGCCGTTCTTGTCGTGCGAGCCGGGGATGCGCTCAGAAGCGGTCATCGTGTAGTCGCCGCCGGTGCGGTGCGCCTCGTACTTATGCGACACGCGCAGCGCATAGGCGCTCAACCAGTTGCCCTCAAGGCAGACCTCGAAGATCTCGTCTTCCCAAGGAAACAGCTTCTGACGCCCTTCCAGCGTGATCTGCACCCGCTCGCGATGCGTCCAGCCCGGAACCTCGTGACAGACGCGCCCGCCGCCGCCGCGTCGGGGATCCCCGCTGTAGTAGCATTCCTCGCGGTACTCGGTGCTCCGCAGCCACACGGCTTCGGACACATTGGGACCTTCCGGTTTGAAACGGAAATTCACGCAATCGCGCTCCGCGCGGTATTGCGCCTGGATCGGCTTGATTTCCTGCTTGTCGCTTTTCGCGTTTTCCTTCGCCGTCGATACGACGCCCTTGATATCGGAAGCCGCGGCGTCGAAATCGGACGCGACGGCAGGGGCCGACAAAAGCGCGAGAATCGCAAAAACCCTTCCACATTGATGAACCATTCGTTTGACCTCCTCTAGCGGGCCCCCAGGGCCCATAGTCAAAGTAGGCCTATTGTACCACAAGTATCGGTCCTTTCGGCCCCCTCCTCCGAGGGCCTGTTCCCGACGGAAAAAGACTGCTACCCTATGCCCCATATGGACGCGAAACGGATTCGCTCGTTTCTTAAGAAGACGACTCTCGTGCGCAAGCCTCGAAAACTCCTGTCGACGTTCGGCGCGACGCGCATCGAGTATCACGTCGTGTCCCCCATCGACGCGATGACGGACAAAACGCGGCTCAGGGAAGGAGTCGTCGTCTCCGAAAAGCCTCAAATCCTGACTCCGGACTCTCTGCGCGAACGCTTCGAAGGCTTTGGGGACGATTCCGACGCGTTTTCCGAATGGATCCAGAACCAGTACCGCGACCTGCTGCGCGCGCTCGAGTACACCTTCAAGAACCAAACGCCGAACGCCCGCGTCCTCACCGAGAACGCTCACGAGACCGCGCTGAAAATCCGCGACGACGTCGACCGCCGGGAGATCCACCAGGCCGCCGTGATCGAATGCCCCGACGCGGGCTGGTCGCTCGCGCTGATGCAATTTACCCTGGAAGAGGCTGCGCGCGCCTTTCCCACGAACGTGCGGGATCTGGAACAGCACGATCTTTTCGCTCCCGGTTCCAACGAGGACCGCCGGCGCCGCGGGGAGGTCGACCGGATGTTCGACAAGGCCAAGACCGACCGCGACGCGCGGCAACGGCTCGGCATGAAGCTGCGGGATTACGGCTTGTTCGAAACGTACGAGGATCGCTTCCTCGCGCTGTTTAGATGAAGCGGCTTCTCCCCGCCCTCCTGCTCGGCGCGGTCGCCTGCTCCAAGAAGCAGCCCGCCCCGGCACCGGTACGACTCAACGATTTCGCGAAAGAAGTCTTGCTGACCTTGAACGATCTAAAGGTGCAGCCCGGCGCGGCGGCGTTCATGAACGATCTCGACGCGGACCCTGAACTGCAGGCCGCCTTGGTGGGGGGTCTCGACTCGCAATCCAAAACGCGCTTCCAAGAGCTCGTGAATAAACATGGGAAAAGCGCTGTTTTTCGCGAAGCCGTCGTCGCCGCCGGAGGCGACCCGACGACCTGCGGCGCCCCCAAGCCGGGAGACACCGACCCCGGCTGTGAAGCGGAAACCGCCGCAAAATCGCCCGATCTGCTCTCCGGCCCCCCTCCGAAAAAAAACGCGAAAAACCTGCTTGACCCATAAGGCCCACTTTGGTATAGGTCTCTTGGTCCCCGTCGCT
>PFUL01000151.1 GCA_002790095.1 Elusimicrobia bacterium CG_4_9_14_3_um_filter_62_55
GCCCTCGAAGTAGCTTGAGGTCAAGTCGAACAGGACTAAGCCTCCCTCCGTCAAATGTCTGGCGGCGAGTTTTTTCTCGATGCGCGGCTGGCGCTTCAGCAGCCAGTCCATTGCGTCGTAGAGATCATCCTCGTCGGCGTCGATGACGCCGAGGTCCTCGGGCAGCGTCGTCGTATGCCACCAGCGCGTGGGGGCGAGCTTGCTGTCCGGCTCAAGGATGCGGGCCGCAACCATGCCCAAGATCAGATTGCGCTCCCGCGAGCGCGTCGATGCGATGAGTTCCTCAAAGCCGAGATGCCTCATCGTTGTCAGTACGGCCCGCGCGTTACCGTGATGGCGGGAAGAAATCGCCTCGAAAGCGTTCGTTGAAGACACCATCGCTTCTCCTCTGAGTGAACGACGGACGAGTTCGATGACATGCGCCGGAAGGTGAGACAGGTTCCCGAGAGTTTCGCTTTTGACCTTCTTGCCTTCGCGATAGCTGCGACGGAGGAGATGGGTTCGGTAAACCTTGTCTTTGTACTGACGTGTTGTGGTAACTACATGCATAGCACCATTTCTTTTTGCCATAGGCGTATAATACCGAATGGCGCGGCGAATGTCAATAGTATTAGTGCCTACCTTTATGACAGAAAAAATGGTGGTCTTAGAAGAATTTGCGAATATTTTACGGAGGATTTCGGACTACGAATTGCTTGGCAAGCCGGGGAACTTCAGGCTAAAGTTACAACCTGACACCAAGTCCAAGGACTTCGCGGCGGGGCGCGTCGCCAAGGACGCGCTGCGCCAAAACCGCAAACAGACGCCCCGCCTCCAAGGCGACGGGGCGTCCGTTTTCCTCTATTAGCCGCGGCGCACGCGTTTGAGCTGATCGGCGTAAAGGTCGTGGTGACGCTTCTCCGACTTCAAGAGAGCCGCGAAGCGCTTCTTGGCAGATTCCAGCATCTTTGCGAAACGCTCGTCGTGTTCCTTCGACTCCTCCGCCTGCTCGCGAAATTCCGCCACCGCCTTCTCCTCGCCTTCCTCGGCCGCCTTGGCTTCAAAGGCCGGATACATCGTCGTGTACTCGTAGCGCTCCCCTTCGATCGCCAGTTCGAGCAGCCGCTCGACGCTCATATCCTCGACCGGATAGATCAAGGACAGGTGGGAAAACGCGTGTCCGGTTTCCTCTTCCGCCGTTTTCTCGAACAATGCGGCGACCTCCTCGTCTCCCAGTTGGCGCGCCAACTTGGCGAAGTACAGGTACTTCCGGTTGGCCATGGACTCCCCGGCGAAGGCGGCCTCCAGGTTCTTCTTCGTTTCGGTACAGTCAAGGGGGTTCCCCTTCACTTCGATCTTCGTGTTCATGGTACTCTCCTATTATTATTCTTGATTTAGAATAGTTCTAAATAACAACGCAAAAAAATTTACCGCTTCTCCCCCCGCAGCACCAGGTCCACCCCGGTCACTTTAAATCCCCCGTCCAGCTTCGAGGCGACCTGAACCTGGGTCTCGTCGAGATCGTAGAGCTTTCCGGTTTTCTCATCGACGAAGTGATAATGATCCGAAATGTTGTCGTCGTAGACGGTTTTCCCTGTATGGGGCAGGCGCATCTCCTTTAGCAGCCCGGCTTTCACGAGAATCCCCAGCGTGTTGTACACCGTCGCGAGGCTCATCTTAGGGAAATTGGCGTCGGCCCATGCCTTGACGGCGTCCGCGGTCGGATGATCCGCTTCGCAGAGCACGTAGCGCGCCACGGCGATGCGCTGCGCGGTCGGACGGACATTGGCGTCCTCAAGTCGCCGCTCGATCTCCGCCGGACTTAGGCAGACTTTCTTCATATACTTAGAATAGTTCTAAATTAGGAATATGTCAAGACCCTTTGCGGGCGGTACGAGGCCCAGACGAAGGAATCGTCGGCCTTGCCGGCGATGCGCCCATTGTCCGTGGTCATGAACCAGCGCTTCGCCCCGTCGAATCCGCTCAGCGCTTGCCGCGCCCCGACCAAGGTCTTCCACAAACCGCGGCCCCGGAAACGCGGCAGCACCGCGCCGCCAAACAGCTCCGCCGAGGCTCCGGCCGTCGCCACTCCCCCGGTCGCGATGGCCCGCCCGCCCCGCTTGATCACGACGAGGCGCACGTCGCAGCGGACCGCGCGTTCGTAGCGCGCGAGCCGGTCCATAAACGCGTTGTCGAGCTTGAACACCTGTTTCGTGATCGAACGGTAGTCGCGGTGAAGTCTCGGGTCGAAGTAGTCTCCGAAGAGAATCTCGTCGCCGAGCCGCCCTTCGAAGGGCTTCGGCGTCTCCCAGACATTGACGGTTTCCAAAACGTCCAAATCCCAGCCGCTTCGGCGAGCGGCCTTCGTGCAGGCCGCGAGTTCCGGACCGCGGCCGGCCAACGCGCTGAAATAGGGATCGGCCTTCCGTTTCTTGAACCAAGCCTCCAGTTGCTCCAGCGCGCGCGCGGAGGGCGGAGCCGCTCCGGCGAAAACGGGGGAGACATGGGTGTCGAGCCAAAACGGACAGGCGTAGGCGGTGAGACCGGCGGCCGGGCGACTCTTCCACTGCCCCGCGATCCGGTCGCAAAACACGCGGTAGTTGCGAATCGAGTTCACACGCGTATTATACCCGTGATAGAATAGCCGCGTGGCGATTCCCCCCTCCGCGCTTCGTAATTTCGATGGAATTGCCTCCACTTTCTCGAATCGCCGCCTTTTGCTCGGTTTGGACTTCGACGGCGTTTTAGCCCCGATCGTGGACGTGATTCCCAACGCCGCCGCCGGAGGACCCACCCTGTCCCTGCTGCGGAAACTCTCGCGGCGCGCGAGCGTCCGTCTCGCGATCGCCGCGAGCGCGGACGCGTCCGCGTCCTCTTGGGTTTCGCCGGAGTCCTTCGTCCGTTTAGCCGTAATCCGCAGGGAGTGATCGCCGCTCTCAACGACGTGCAATACGGACGGAGCCTTCATCTTCTTCATCACGCCTTTGAGCGCGTCGAGCGGGCACAGCGGATCGCGCGTTCCCTGCACGAACAGCACCGGGGTTCGCAAGGCGAGCAGTACTTCATCGCGCAATTCCCCTTTGGGGGAACGAAGCGGGTAGCCGAGACACACGATCGCGTCGACCTTCTCCTCCAACGCGAGATGACAACCGACCCGTCCTCCCATCGATTTCCCGATCAACACGACCCGGGGAAACCCCTTCCGCCGGGAGGCCAGTTCGCTGCGGTGCGCCTCGATCAGCTTCGGAAGGCGGTCCGGAGCCTTCTTCCCCGCCTTCATATAAGGGTAATCGAAGGCGATCACCGTCCCCGCCTCGCCCAAACGCTTCGCCCAAGACCGCATCCACGGCGACGCGCAGCCAGCCCCGGCGCCGTGCGCGAACAGGAGCAAGGTCTTCACAGCGTTCGGTACTCCGCCTCTTCGCCCTTATCGAAATGGCGCCGCGGGTTGTGCATCACGAAGCGGACCTTCGCCTCAAGGCTCCGTGGGGATTCGCGGAAGCCGCGGATTTCCTCGGGGGTCAATGTCAGATGCAGTTCGGAAATTTCCGGGTCCTTTAAGGGGATCGAAAGCCACAAGCGCCCGGCCTTATCCTCCTCCACGGAAAAGCGGCGGGAGGAATCCTCGTAAAGCGTGATCATCGCCATCGGGGGATTAAACCAATTACGACAGCGCCAGCGCGGCCTGGATCAGGCTTAAATGCGTGAACGCCTGGGGATAGTTGCCCAGCGCGGCGCCGTCGGACGCGATCTGCTCGGAATACAGACCGAGTGCGCCCGCCCGGCGGAGCAAACCGGCGAACACGCGGCGGCCGGCGGCGCGCTTGCCCGCGCGGGCGAGCGCTTCCGCGTGCCAAAACGAACAAATCGAAAAAGTCCCCTCGTCGCCCGGAAGACCGTCCGAACTTTTATCCTCGATCTTATAACGATAGATCATGCCCCCTCGGGACAACTCCCGCTCGATCCCGCGGATTGTGGCGAGCATGCGGGGATCGTTCGGCGGCACGAACCCCAGAAGGCCGATCTTGAGCGCGCTCGCGTCCAACTCGGGCCGGTCGTAGGCTTGCCGAAAAAGACCTCGCGCAGGGTCCACGCCCCGAGCTAGAATTTCCCGCCGAAGAGCCGATCGCTCCCGACTCCAGCGCGCGGCCCGAGCCGTCCAGCCGAAGCGGCGCGCGAGCCGCAGTCCGCGGTCGAGCGCGGTCCAGCACTGGACCTTCGAATACACGAAATGGCGCGGCGCTCCGCGGATTTCCCAAATGCCCTCGTCCGGAATCGAATGCAGGCGGCAGACGGCGTCGAGCAAGGAAGGAACGCGCCGGATCAGACGCGGCGGGACGCGCACCCCGGCGCTGAGGCACGACGCGATCGTGTCGAGAAGTTCCCCGTAGACGTCCAACTGGGTCTGCGCGTAGGCGGCGTTGCCGATACGCACCGGGCGCGACGCGAGATAGCCTCCGAGATGTCCCAACTCGCGCTCCTCCAGCGTCCGTCGCCCGTCGATGCCGTACATGATCTGAAGCGGCCCTTCCGAGAGCCGCCGATCCACCCAAAGCAGGAATGCCGCCGCCTCTTCCTTGAGACCCAGCGCGACGAAGGCGTCGGCCGTGAAGCAGCCGTCGCGAAGCCAGCAATAGCGGTAGTCCCAGTTGCGCACCCCGCCGCGGCCTTCGGGAAGGCTTGTCGTCGGCGCGGCGACGATGGCGCCCGTCGGCGCATAGGTCATCAGTTTCAGCGCGAGCGCCGAGCGCAAAACCGGCTCGCGGTAAGGGCCCCGGCAGCGGATTCCCTCGCTCCACTTCTTCCAATAGGAGACGGTACGCTGGAGAGAGTCGTCCGCGGCATCTCCGAACGCGAGATCGCAAACCTGCCCCCGGCGCATCGTCCAGACCGACTCGGCCTTCGAGCCCCGGCGCAGTCCGTAATCGAACGCCGGCGCGCAGCTCATCCGGACCCGGACCGTTCCCGAAACACAGTGCAGTCGACGGCCGAGCACGGGTTCGTCGGACAGCGGATCCATCCAGTCGATCAGCTCCAAAACGCCGCTCTTCGTCTTAAACCGCGTCGTGAGGACGTTCGTGCCCTCGAGATAGCGCTGAACGCCGACGCCTCCCTCCGCCGGTCCCAATCGAAACCGTCCGCCGCGCCGATCGTCGAGGATCGCCGCGAAAACCGACGGGGAATCGAAGCGGGGGAGACAGAGCCAGTCCGCCGAACCGTCGGGAGCGATCAGCGCCGCGGTGCGCATGTCGCCGACGAATCCGTAGGAGTCGATCGGATGGAACATCGGAACTCTCTCGGAGGGAAACGGGGCTACTTGGGACCGCCGATCACTTCGTCAAGCTTATCGTGAAGTTGATCGATGGTGAACGGTTTTTGGAGAGTCGCGGTCGCCCCCGACATCATGGCGATCCCTTTTTCCCGGGTGGTGTCCCGCGCGGTCATGATGATGATTTTCGACGACGCGACGCCTTGATTCTTGGTCAACTCCAGCGCGACGTGGTAGCCGTCGGTTCCCGGCATCATCACGTCGAGCAGCACGGCGTCGAAGCGGGTCTTTCCCGCGAGCGCGAGCGCCTCATCGCCGCTCGCGGCGGACTGGACCTCGTAGCCCTGCTTCGGGAGGTCGAGATTGAGCAATCCGAGCAGAGCGGGGTCGTCGTCCACGATCAGCAGTTTCTTCGCCATGCCTTGACCCCCTAGAGTCCGAATTTTCGAGCCCGAAACACGCTGCGCACGTGAGCGCGGATCCGGTCGACCGTGAACGGCTTCGCGAGAAAGTCGTCGGCGCCCAGATTCAGCGCGGCGATCTCGTCTCGCGGGTCCGCGGAAGTCCCGACGCAGCAAATCGCCGCCTTCATGTTCCCGCAGTAGCTGCGCACGGCCCGCACGAGTTTGTAGCCGTCCATGGACGGCAAAGAAAGTTCGAGAAGCAGCAAATCGGTGGTCCGCGAGGCGTACTGCGTGAGCGCCTCGACGCCGTCGCGGGCTTCGAACACCTTTAATCCGATGCCCTCCAGCGCTTCGCGCGCGATCGACCGCAGCCGAGGCTCGTCGTCGACCACCAAGGCGACCGGCTTGTTGTCCTCGCGCGGGGGCGGGGCCTGGGGCTCGCCGATAATCCCGGCGTAGTACGCCTTCTCTTCGGGACTCAACGGGGTTTCCAGACGCGTATTCGGACGCACCGCCTGCGCGCCGCCCGGCACTCCGATGCGCGGGCCTCTGACGATTTCCTCGGACATAAGAACACTAAGATAGGGCATCCCGGCGAGCCTGTCAAGCGCCGGAGCCCGCCGACGTGTTAAAATAGGGCATGCCCGAAAAAGTGAAAAAATCGGACGAACAATGGCGGGCCGAACTCACCGGTCCGCAATTCGCGGTGGCGCGCCAAAAGGCTACCGAGCCGCCGTTTTCCGGGGAATACCTCGAGAACAAGGAACCCGGCGTGTACCGCTGCGTCTGCTGCGGGGAGACGCTTTTCCTTTCCGACGACAAGTTCGACTCCGGCTGCGGCTGGCCGAGCTTTTCGAAGGCCGACCCGGACGCGGTCGGAGAGGAAGACGACCGCAGCCACGGGATGAGGCGCACGGAGATCGTCTGCACCGCCTGCGGCGCGCATCTGGGCCATGTCTTCCCCGATGGTCCTGCCCCGACGGGCCTGCGCTACTGCGTGAACTCGTTGTCGTTGAAATTCGAAAAGAAACCCTGATCCTTGAGATAAGCAGAGGCATGTCGCCATGGGCTCCGACACGAAATGGCTCCGGGGGCAATGTGCTTCCTCATTCGATACCGCATCGCTCCCGGGATCAATGCGCACTCGAACCTGCTTATCGGCCAGTTGACGGTACGCCTGCCCTCGCTTCCCGTTGGACGAAGGGGCCGGGCCCAGCGTAGAGGGTTGCTTGCGTAGGCCCCTTGACCTTCCCTGCGATTCCCAGCATGGTCTGGAAGGCGGCGAAGAGATTCTGGCGCCGGTTGAACCTGAAAGCGAATTCGTTGAGGTAGCCCTGCAAGTGCTTTCCATCGATCCGACCGTGGAAGGTGCCCTTGATCCAGGTCTTCAGATTGGCCACGGCGCGGTGGTAGTGCCGGAGGACGTCGTCCTGCTTCATGCCGCGTGCCGTGGACTCGACGCCGTGAGAGTAACCAAACTGCGGGAGGATGTGATACGCCTCGAAGCCATCCGTGACGACCTTGCTCCCGCCCTCGATAGTATCCAGCGCAAAGTCCACGAGGACCGGCTGGATCGCGTTGTCGATGTGACGGAAACGGACGCGACCTGCACGGGTGGAGACCTTCCCGGTCTTGGGACTGGTCCAGTCTCGGACTTCAACGGCCCCCACGACGAGGTTCTTGCCTTCGGCCCCTCGACCGCGCTTGCCCTTCTCCGGCCCTCCGATGTAAGACTCGTCAACCTCAACGCGGCCCGTGAGCTTCGATCGGTCAGGGTTGACCATCGCAGCGCGAAGCTTCTGGAGCATGCTCCAGGCAGTCTCGTAGGACTTGATCGCGAGGGCCCTCTGGAGTTGCTTGGCCGAGATTCCCCGCTTGTCCGTCACCATCAGGAAGGCCGCTTGCAACCAGATGGAAAGCGGGAGCTTCGTGTTCTCCATGACGGTCCCAGCCGTGATGGTAAATATGTAGCCGCACTTGGCGCACTCCCGTCCCTCAGGCCGGTCCTTGCGCAGGTAGGTCGCGTCAAACCCGCACTTAACTTAGGGCAGACAGGCTTTCCGTCCGGCCAGCGGGAGTCGATCACGAATTGAATGCACACTCGCTCATCCGGAAACATCCGGAAAATGTGGAAACCCGGACCTTGGCCAAGCATATCGAGACCCTGCGCAAAAAGCTAGGCGACGCGGGCGCCAGCATCCGCACCGTGCACGGCGTGGGATACCGTTTTATGTCCGACAACGCGTCGGCCGTCCGCTGAAAATTTCGCAATAGAGCCCGTTGCTTAGGGCGCGGTTTCTGCGAAGTTTTTGCGAATTGATTTTCGCAAATTTTACAAGGAAAATACGGGAGATTAGAATCTTTTGGGGGTATACTCTCGTACGCGCGCGCGTATGTCGGATAACCCCGCGTGCCGACAACGACATGTTGATCCCAGGCCGCCCGCTCGGACGAATTTTTTTTCCGGCAGTTTTGGCGTTCTTTGCGCTGGCCTCGATGGCCGCGCCTTCGAGCGCGGCGCCGATCACCTACTCGACGCTGACGGTCGTCGACGGCTGGAATGCCGACCAAGGAGCCACGCTGAGCGCCATCGGTTGGGTCACGGCTTTAAATACCGACAACGACTCCCAGAACAAGATCAGAAAAGGCACGAATTTCTCGGATGCGACGTTCGTCGGCGTCTACTTCCAGAACGCGACGATTCCCGCGGACCAGGCGGTGGTCGAGGCGGCGCTCGAACTCGAGACGAACGTGCAGGCCAACTCGAACAAGAGCGCGACGCTCTATATCGACTTCAGCGACGCCCGCGCGACGACGCTGTGGAGCGACGCGCAGATGGGCAACGAGACCGCGCAGGGCCTCAATACATCGACGATCGCGATGACGGGCACGGGGAGCAACTTCGTCTACCGCTCGCTCAATGTCTCCGGCGTCTATGCGACCGAGGCGCAGATCAACAATGCCGAGATCGTCTTCCGCAACGACACGAATTCCATGAAAAATATATTTGTCGATTTCGTGCGCTTCGTGATCGGCTACCGCGACGAGGTCCCGCCGGCCGCGGTCACGGACGTGTTCGCCTCCTCGACGACGAACCCGACCGAGATCGAGGTATTCTGGAGCGCGCCCGGCGACAACGGAAACGCGTTGGACCTCGTCGCGGGCTCGGAGTACTACATCCAGCACGCGTCGTCGTTTGACGGGCCGTGGTCGACCGCGAGCGCGCAGGTGGTGATCTCCACGAGCGGCGTCGCGCCGGGGACGCCGCAGCGGCGCACGCTCGGGGCGGCCGACGGGATCGCCGCGAACACGACGTTCTATGTGAGCGTCTGGACGATCGACGAGGACGGCAATCTGTCCGGGCGTTCGAATGCCGGCGACGCGGTCACGCTCGCGAATCCCCCGTCTGGAACGCAGGTCTACCAAGCGAACCCGTCGAGCGCGACCGTGAACTGGAACGCGCTGCCGGCCTCGCCGCAATCCGAGTCCTCCGAAGGCTATCGGCTGGAGGCCTCGACGGCTTCGGATTTCTCGGGCACGGTGTTCGCGTCGGCGACGCCGAATGTCGCGCTGAGCACGCTGACGGTCGCCGGCCTGGCGGTCAACGCGACCTATTACTTTCGCGCGGCCTCGCTGAACTGGGAGTCGGTCCCGAATTTCGCGGCCGCGGTATCGAGTCCGACGCGCGCGAACCCTCCCGAGACGGCGGATCCGGTCTACCTCTCGATCCAGCAGAACGCGCTGCGCGCGCAGTGGTCGGCCGCCGGCAACCCGCAGGGTACGGGCTTTCGCGCCGAGATCGCGGGCAACCCTGACTTTTCGCCTCTCGCCGCTTCCTCGGAGACGCTCGCGACCGACGCCTTGTTCTCGGGACTCGCGCTCAATACGACCTACTACCTGCGCGTGCGCGCCGAGAGCCACGGCGGTTTTCCCACGGATTGGCTGAGCCTCGGCTCGACGGCGACGCTCGCGGCCGCGCCGGTTGCGGCCGCGGTCCCGTTCACGGCGGTGTCGGTCTCCTCACTCGCGTTCGACTGGGGCGAAAACGGCAACCCGGGCGGCACGCGCTATGAGGCCGAGATCGCAGGCAATCCCTCGTTCTCCCCGCTGCACGCGTCTTCGAACACGGCGAATACCGACATCCTTTGGGGAACCGGCGGGGCCGGCGCGGCGCTCTCGCCCGATACGACCTACTACGCCCGCGTGCGCGCGCTCAACCACAACGCGGTCCCCACGGCCTATCTCGCGACCGCTTCGACGGCGACGCACGCCGAGCCGATCGCCGCGCCCGCCTTCGGCGGCGTATTCACCGCAAGCGCGACGGTCTCGTGGACCGCGCCCGCGAGCGGCACCGAGGGTTTTCGCCTCGAGGCCGCCGCCGCCGCGGACTTTTCGGGGACGGTCTTCTCCTCGGCGACGCAAAACGGCGCGCTGACGACGCTCGTGACCGACCCGGGCGCGGGCCTCGCGCCGAATACGACCTACTATTTTCGCGTCGCGAACCTCAACCACAACAGCGTCTTGACCTACGCGCCGGCGGGATCGACGAGCACGCTCGCGAACCGACCCGTCTCGCCCGGCGTGCCCGATGCGCCCGACGCGGTCGGCAAGACGAGCGCGACGGTCTCATGGACCCTGCCCGCCGGGACGGTCGTGGGTTTCGAGCTCCAGGCCTCGGAGGCGGCCGACTTCACCGCGCAGATCATCTCCTCGATCACGCCCGTTTCCGGCACGACCGAACTGACCGTCGAGGGTCTGAGCTCCGACACGACCTATTACTTCCGCGTGGGCTCGATCAACCACAACAGCGTACGCCACTTCGAGTCCGCGGGATCGACGAAGACGCTCGTCTCGACCGACTTCTTCCCTCCCGACCCGATCGAAGACCTCGCGGCTTCGACCTTTACCGCGACGCAGATGCGCCTGAACTGGCTCGCGCCCGAGGATCCTTCGGACAACCCTCTCAACGGCAACTACCGCATTCAGTACGCGACGAGCGAGACGGTGACCTGGTCGACGGCGAACGCGCAGGTCGCGCTCTCGACCTCGGGCGTCGTGCCCGACGAAGGGCAGGAACGCATCGTCGGCGGTCTCGACCCGAACACGACCTACTACTTCCGCGCGTGGACCTCGGACCTCAAGCCGAACTGGTCGGAGGTGTCGAACATCGCGAGCACGGTGACGCTGGCGCGCGCGCTGCAAAACCCCGCGGTCCTCGCGGTCTTCGAGGCGAGCGCGACGGTCGGCTGGGCGCGGCTGCCGGATTCTCCCGAATTTGAATCGGCGATCGCCTACCGCCTCGAGCTCTCGACCGCCTCCGACTTCTCGGGGACGGTCCGCTCGTCGCAGACGCCGGTCCTCGCGCTGAGTACGCTCACGGTCGCGGGCTTAATGCCCAACACGACCTACTACGCGCGTGCGGGCGCCTTGAACCGGCTCGCGGCGCCCAACTATGCCGTTCTCGGCGCGACCGCGACGAAGACCCGCGCCGTCGGGCCCGCGGCGGCGCCGTTTTTGCAGGTCTTCATCGGCAGCGCGACGGCGGCATGGGCCGCGTTTCCCGATTCTCCGCCCGCGGCGTCCTCAGAGTCCTCGCGCGGCTACCTGCTGCAGGCCTCGACCGCGGCGGATTTCTCGGGCGTCGTGCTGGGGTCGGCCACGCCCGCGGTCGCGCTCTCGACGCTTACGGTCTTCGGCCTAGCGCCTAACGCGACCTACTACTTCCGCGCGGGCGGGCTCAACTGGAACGGGGCCGCGCGCTTCGTCCATCTCGGCGCCACCAGCACGCTCGCCAATCCGCCGGTCTCCCGGGTCTTCGAGAGCCTGCACCCGTCGAGCGCGGTCGTGAGCTACGCGGCCGGCGCGGGGGGCGCGTTTGGCTTTCGCGTCGACGCGTCGACCGCCGCGGACTTCACGGGAACGCGGCACTCCTCGGAGACGCTATCGGCGGCGCAGCTTATCCTCGCGGTCCTCAGCCCCCCGCTCGATGCGAACACGACCTACTACTTCCGCTTCGGCGCGTTCAACGCGAACAAGAACGCCCACTTCGCCGCGGCCGAGGCCACGGCGACGCTCGCCAACGCGCCGAATGCGGTCGCGCCGTCCTTTCTGGAGGTCTGGACCGACAGCGCGACGGTACAGTGGGAGGCCCTGCCGGCCTCGCCGCAGACCGAGACCGGCGAGGGCTACCTGCTCCAGGCCTCGACCGCGCCGGATTTCACGGGCGTCGTCCGCGCGTCTGCGACCGTCGTCAACGCCGTCTCCTCGCTGGCGGTCTCGGGGCTCGACGGAGCGACGACCTATTATTTCCGCGTCGGCTCGCTGAACTGGCCCGGCGCGCCGAACTTCACGGTCCTCGGCGCGACCGCCGCGCTCCCCGAAACGCCCGCGGCGGCGCCGCCCGAGATCACCGCCGTTTTCATCTCGAGCGCGCGCGCGCAGTGGGACGCGAACGGCAACGGCCAAGGCGCGGTCTACGACCTGGAAGGTTCGACCGCCTCGGACTTCTCGGGCGCGGTCGCCGCGGCCTCGGGGCCCGCGACCGCGCTGTGGATCGAGGGCTTGACCGGCAACGCGACCTACTACCTTCGCGTCCGCGCGCGCAACCCCAACGGCTTGTCCAGCGCCTACCACGCGCTCGGCGGCACGACGACGCTGCCGGCCGATCCTCTCGGCGCCGACCCGCCCTACGACCCGGTCTTCCTCACGAGCATGACGGCCCATTGGACGGTCGCGTTCGCGGGCAACGCGCCCGATACCGACTACGAGCTGCACATCTCCTCGACCGCGGGCTTTGAGGCCGGCACGATCGTTTCGAGCGTCACGAAAAACCTCTTGGCCGAGGCCGTCGGCCTCATCCCCGATACGACCTACTACGCGCGCGCGCGCGCCCTCGGCCGACACGGCCTGGACAGTCCTTTCCTCCAGTTCGCCTCGACCGCGACGCGCGCGGCCGCCCCGGGCCCCGGCGATCCGGCGAATTTCTCGGGCGTGGGTTCGGACGCGCTGACGCTGCACTGGACGAGCGGGACGGTCGCGGGCGAATTCAACCCGATCGGGACCTCGTCGGGAACGCTCTACGAGGCCGAGCTCTCGACCGCCGCGGACTTCTCCGAGACCCTCGGAGAGCGCTTTACGCGCGCGTTGAGCGCGTCGTACATCGGCCTCCTGCCCGGGAGCACCTACTACGCGCGGGTGCGCGCGATCAACCGGCGTGGCCTCGCGAGCGCGTTCGCCGACTTCGGCTCGACGGTCACGCTCCCGTCGTCCTTGCCGGTTTTCGTCTCGGGAACCTTCGAGTACGCGGCCGACGGGCTCATCTACCTCGCGCCGGGCGTCTACACCGACACGACGACCGTCACCGCGCGCGCGCGCGTGCAGAGCAACTCTCCCCCGGGTTTGGCGGTCTCCACGGCGACGCATTTGCTCGGCCTTTGGCGCTTCGAGGAGGCGGCGGGACCGCAGCGCGCCAGCGGCGCCCGCGGTCCCACGGATTCGTTCGTCCACTACGAAGACCAAACGGGCGCGTGCGCGGTTGCCGGCTGCGGTCCCGGGGGGACGGCCGGGCGCGTCGGCCGCGGACTCAAGCTCGACGGCGTCGACGACTATTTGATCGCCGACGGCCTGTATCCGTGGCGCGCGAGCGCGGCGAACAACAACTGGACCGTCGAACTGTGGTTCAAGGCGGGTTCCTCGGAGGACCGCGGCTACATCTTCTCGCTCTCGGACTTCGACGGCGAGGGGGGCGCGCACGACGCCGACCTGACCTGGGAAAACGCCTCGGGAAACCTCCAGTTCGGATTGGCGACGGGCGGGAAATCCAAGCCGAATGTTTGGGCCGTCGCGCCCGCGGCCTATGACGACGGCCAGTGGCATCACTTCGCGGGCGTTCTCGACGCCGCGTCGCTGCGGGTCCATGTCGACGGCGCCCTCGTCGCGTCGAACGCGAATGCGACCTCGGCCAACGCGAATACCTGGCCGATCGCCGCGCAACACTTCACCTTCATCGGGGCAGCGCCCAAGCTCAAGAAGGGAACGGGCAACGCCCAGCGTTTTTATGCGGGCGCCGTCGACGAGGTGCGCATCGCCTCGATCGCCTATTCGGCGGCGCAGGTCCAGCGCCACTTCGAGTACGGCCGCGCCGGCCTCGACGCGGGCTCGGCGCAGGCGGCGATCTCGACGAAAACCGCCGCCGACGGAACCTGGACGCGCCTGTCGACGAACACGCTCTCGATCACGGGAACGGCCGGCACGCTCGCGGCCCAGACCTTCACGATCAGTTCCGCCGCGCTGCGCGAGACGGCGTCCCCGGGCGCGGCCACCAACCGCCTGACCTTCCTCGCCGCCGATCTGCACGGCCGCGTCGCGACGGGCCAATTCACGGTCCTCGTCGACACGACGCCGCCCACGAACATCGGCGTCGCGTCGCTCACGAACGCGACAACGGGCAGCCTGCGCGCCGACGCGCTCGCGGCCGCCGACGCGCTCGCGGGACTGCACGCCGCGCCCTACGACTTCGACGCCTCGACCGCGGCAGACTTCACCGGGGACCGCTCCTCGAGCGGATTTATCGCCGACGGCTTCTTCACGCTGCCCGCGCTGCTCGCGAACACGACCTACTACGCGCGCGTCCGCGCGCGCGACGCGGCCGGAACGGCGGGCAACGCCTCGGCCTACTCGCCGAGCCTCGCGACAGCGACGCTCGCGAACCTTCCGCAGGCCGTCGAGGCGTTTACGGTCTATCCGGGCTCGGTTTCGGTGCGGTGGGACCCGTTTCCACCATCGCCCCAGGAGGCCGCGGCCGAGGGCTTTGCGCTCCACGCCTCGTCGCTCGCCGATTTCTCGGGGACGGTCGTCTCCTCGGAGACGGCGGTCGGGACCGTCAGCACCCTGACCGCGCGCGCCCCGCCGCTGGCGCCGAACACGACCTACTACTTCCGGCTCGGCTCGCGCAACTGGCACGGGGCCTCCAACTACGCGCCGGATTTCTCGACGGTGACCCTCGCGGAGCTGCCGGTGGCGGTCGCGCTCTTTGGCGTCGAGCCGGGTTCGATCACGGTCTCGTGGGACGCGCCCGGAAGCGGCAGCAGCGGCTACCGGCTCGACGCGTCGACGGCGGCCGACTTCTCGGGGACGCTGATTTCCTCCGAGACGCCCAACGGCGCGCTCACGAAGCTCACGGCCTTCGGCCTCGCGCCGAACACGACCTACTACCTGCGCGCGGGGTCGCTGAACCATCTGCGCGCGCCGAACTTCGAGACGCCGCTCGCGACGAGCACGCTCGCCGAGACGCCGCGAAGCGCCGCGCTCTTCGCTGTCGGGATTACGAGCGCCGCGCTCGAATGGGACGCGCCCGCAAGCGGCGCCGAGGGCTACCGGCTCGACGCGTCGACGGCCGCCGATTTCTCGGGGACGCTCGTGACCTCCTCGACATTCGACGCGGCGGTGACGACGCTGACGGTCGCGGGGCTTGTCCCGAACACGACCTACTACTTGCGCGCGGGCGCGTTCAACCACGCGGGTCGGCTGAACTTCGCCGTGCCGCTGACGACGCCGACGCGCGCGAGCCCGCCGGCCGCGAGGACCCCCGCGTTCGCCGAGGTCGCCATCACGAGCGCGACGGCGCAGTGGAACAACGGCTCGCCCGCCAATCCCGCGGGCACGGTCTATGTCCTGGAAGCCTCGACGGCCGCGGACTTCACCGGGGCCGACGTTTCCTCGACGGCCGCGGCCGCCTTCGAGGCCCCGCTTACGGGGCTCGCGCTCAACACGACCTACTATTGGCGCGTCTTCGCGCGCGGCCACGCGGGCCTCTTTTCCGAGCCGCTCGTCTACGGCGCGACGGTCACGCGCGCCAACGAACCGGCCGCGCCCGCGTACCTTACGATCCATCCGTCGAGCGTCGCGGTGCAGTGGTCGCTTCCCGCGGGCGGCGCCTCGGGATTTCGCCTTGATGCGGCGCTCGACGCGGGGTTCACGAGCGGCGTCACGAGTTCGATCACCTACGCGGGCGGCGCGGCAAGCTTGACCGTCGAAGGCCTGGAGGCCGACACGACCTACTACTTCCGCGCCGGGTCGCTCAACCACGCGGCGGTCCCGACCTACGCCGCGCTCGCGGCGACGAGCACCCTCGCGAACCCGGTCTTGAACCTCGACTACTTCGAGATTGCGGCCGTCAGCGCCGCGCTGCGCTGGGACCGGCCGGCCGGGAACGGGCGCGGCTACCGTCTCGAGGCGGCGCTCGACGGCTCGTTCTCCCCCGTCGCCGCCTCCTCGCGCGCGTTTTCCCTCGCCGCGACGACGCTGACGGTTTCCGGGCTCGCGCCGAATACGACCTACTTCTACCGCGTCGGCACGGTGAACGCCAACGATGTTCCCAACCACTCCGTGCTCGGCGCGACGAGCACGCGCGCGAACGCGCCCGTCTCTCCGGTCGTCGACGCGGTCGCCGACAGCAGCGCGACGCTCGCGTGGGGCGAGCCGAGCGGGGGCGCGGCCGGCTTCATCGTCGAGGCCTCGACGGCCGCGAATTTCTCGGGGGCGATCTTCCTCTCGAGCGCGGTCGACCCTGCCGTTCGCGGGCTTTCGGTGTCCGGGCTGTCGCCGGCGACGACCTACTACCTGCGCGCGGGCGCGCTCAACTGGAATTCGGTCGCGGCCTACGCCGCGGCGCTCTCGACATTCACGCGCGCGGCGCCGCCCGACTCGTTCGCGTTCACGGCCGTCGACCTGACCTCGGCGACGCTGCAGTGGAGCGCGGCCGAGGGCGCCGAGAGCGGCTATCGTCTTGAAGCCTCGACGGCTTCGGACTTCTCGGGGACCGTGCTTTCCTCGACGACCGACAAGCAAGACGACCTCGACTTGACGGTGTTGTCGCTGGGCCGCAATACGACGCACTACTTCCGCGTCGGCGCGCTCGGCCGCGACGGCGACGCGACCTACTCGACTGTGCTCGCGACGAGCACTCTGTCCCAGGAAGTCGCCCTCCAGCCGCGCGATATCGTCGCGGTCTACGCCGGAAGCGTCACCGCGCATTGGGTCGCGCTCCCGCCGCCGCCGCCGCTCGATCCGAGTGCGGAGGGCTACCGGCTGCGCGCGTCGACGGCCGCGGACTTTTCGGGGACGGTCCTCTCGTCTGCGACGCCCGAGGTCGCGCTCTCGACGCTGACCGCGCCGACCCTGTCGCCGAACGCGACCTACTACTTCCGCGTCGCCTCGCTCAACCACAACGGGGTTCCGGGGCCCGAGCGGGTGCTTGCGGCGACGAGCACGCTCGCGAACCTTCCCGTCTCCCCCGTGTTCGCCGCGGTGCTCGAGTCGAGCGCCTCCGTCTCGTGGGCGGCGCCCGCGGGCGGCGCGCAGGGGTTTCGCGTCGATGCCTCGACCGCGGCGGATTTCACCGGGGACCTTTTCGTTTCGACGACGGCCTCGGGCGTCGCGAATTCGCTGGTCGTGCAGGGGCTCGCGAGCAATACGACCTTCTACTTCCGCGCGGGCTCGCTCAACCACAACGGCGCGGTCCACTTCGCGGTCTCGGCCGCGACCCCGACGCTCGCCGAGCGCGCGGTCGCGCCGGCGGCCGAGGAGGTCCACCACTCGAGCCTGACGGCCGCGTGGGCGCTGCCGACCGGCGCGGTCTCGGCGTTCGAGCTGCACGCTTCGACCGCCTCCGACTTTACGGGCGCGACCTCGAGCTCGCGCTCCGCGACCGGCGGCGAGACGACGCTCGCGGCGCTCGGGCTCGACGCGAACACGACCTACTACCTGCGCGTCGGCTCGCTCAACCGCGCGGGCGCGGTCCAGTTCGCGTTCGCGGCCGCGACGGCGACGCGCGCGAACCCCCCGGTCTCCCCCTCGACGACCTCGGTGCAGATAACGAGCATGAGCGTCTCGTGGTCGGCCCCCGCGTTCGGCGCCGAGGGCTACGCGCTCGAGGCCTCGCCGAACGCCGACTTCTCGCCGCCGCTGCTGTCGAGCCGCACGCCGAACGGGACGCTGACGGAGCTCGCCGTCGGCGGCCTCGACCCGAACACGACCTACTACCTGCGCGTCGGCGCGCTCAACCACAACGGCGTCGCCGACTACGCGGCGGCCGGCTCGACGAGCAGCCGCGCGAACGCGCCGACGGGTCTGGCGTTCGACGCGGTCGGCGTCGCGAGCTTCACGGTCTCGTGGACGGCCTCGGCCGGCGGGGCCGAGGGCTATCGGCTTGACGCCTCGGCCGCCGCCGACTTCGCGACGCTCGCGGCCTCCTCTGAGACCGCGAACTCCGCGCTTACGACGCTCGCCGTGGAGGGTCTCGCGTCCGACACGACCTACTATCTGCGCGTCGTCGCGTTCGACCACAACGGCGCGCCGACGCATTCGGCGACCGCGGCGCGCAGCACGCTCGCGAACGCGCCGGTCTCCCCGGCCGTCGACGCGGCCTTCGTCTCAAGCGTCACGGTAAGTTGGACGATCCCGGCCGGCGGCCGCGAGGGGTTCGTCGTCGACGCCTCGACCGCGAGCGATTTCACCGGCACGATCAACTCGTCGCGGACCCCCAACGGCGACCTCGCCCTGCTCACGGTCCAGGCCCTCCTGTCCGACACGACCTATTATCTTCGCGTCGGGACGCTCAACCACGAAGAGGTCCCCCACTTCGCCCTGGTCCCGGCGACGAAGACCCTAATCGACATCGATGAAAGCGGCCCGGCCGCGATCACCGACCTCGCGGCGTCGACCGAGACGGCGGTCTCGGTCATGCTGACCTGGAGCGCGCCCGAGGATCCGACGAACGACCCGCTCGACGGCAGCTACGCGCTGCAGGCCTCGACCGAGCCCGTTGCCGTCGTCTATTCTACGACGAACGCGCAGGTCTTGTTCTCGACGGTCGGCGTGGTCGCGGGCTCGCTCGAAACCCGCTCCTTTCCCGGACTCCTGCCGAATACGACCTACTACTTCCGCGCCTTCACGGCCGACACGCGCCCAAACTGGTCGCCGCTCTCGAACGGCGCGACCGTCGCCACCCTGGCTAAGCCTCCCGCTGGCGTCGGATTCGAGGGTGTGCGCGAGACCTCGGCGACGCTCTCGTGGGGCGCCTTCGCGCTCGCGCCGTCCTCGGAGTCGGCCAACGCGTTTGAATTGAGCGCGTCGGCCGCGGCGGACTTCGGCGGTACGGTGTTCTCGTCGCGCACGACGCATGTGACGCTCTCGACGCTGACCGTCGCGGGGCTCGCGCGCAATACGACCTACTATTGGCGCGTCGCGAGCGTCAACCGCAACGAACTGCCCAACACCGTCGTCTTCGAGGCGACCGCGACGCTGACCGCGCTTATCGAGCGCCTCGATGACGATGTCTTGGCCGCCGACACGGCCTCGGTCACCCTGCAGTGGGCCGCGCTGCCGGGCGCCCCGCCCGCGGCGACGGCCGAGGGCTACCGCGCGCGCCTCTCGACGGCGGCCGACTTCTCGGGGACCGTCTTTTCCTCGGCGACGGCCGATGCCGCGGTCTCGACGCTCACGCTCGCGGGCCTCGCGCCGAACACGACCTACTACGCGCGCGCGGGCGGGCTCAACTGGAACGGCGTCCCCAACGAGATCGCGCTCGCGGCCACGAGCACGCTCGCGAACCCGCCGGACGGCCCCGCGTTCGCGGCCGTCGAGCGCTCGAGCGGCGCGTTGTCGTGGTCGGCGCCGGCCGGCGGCGCGCGCGGCTACCGGTTCGACGCCTCGACGGCGGCCGACTTTACGGGCGCGCTCGCGTCGTCGGAGACGGCCTCGGGCGCCGAGACGAGCCTTTACAACCTCGGCCTCGACGCGAACACGACCTACTACTTCCGCGTCGGGAGCCTCAACCACCGGCGCGCGCTCAACTTCGCGGCCGCGCTCGCGACGAGCACGCTCGCGAATCCCCCCGACGCGCCGCTCATCGACGCGATGCACCTCTCGAGCGCCGCGCTCGCGTGGACCGCTCCCGCGTTCGGGGCTGAGGCCTACCGCGTCGACGCCTCGACGGCCGCGGACTTTTCAGGAACGCTGTCCTCGTCGCGCTCGGCGACCGGAGGGGAGTTCGCGCTCGCCGCGAGCGGCCTCGATCTAAACACCACCTATTATTTCCGCGTCGCGGCCTTCAACCACAACGACGCGGCGACCTTCGCGGTCGTCGGCGCGTCCGCGACGCGCGCGGCGGTGCCCGCCGCCGTGGCCGAGGCGTTTTCGAATGTCCATATCACGAGCCTGACCGCGGCCTACGCGGCCAACGGCAACCCGACCGGAACCGACTATGAAGTCGACCTCTCGACGGCGTCGGATTTCTCGGGGACGCTTTTTGAGGCCGGGACCGAGGCGCTCTCGGCGGGCCTGAGCGGCCTCGCGCCGAACACGACCTACTACGGCCGCGTCCGCGCGCGCAACTACAACGGCGTTCCGAGTTCCACTTTGGCGCTCGGCTCGACGATCACGCGCGCGTCGACGCCGGGGCTGTCGACCTCGGTCTTCGACCCGGTCTTCGTGACGAGCCTGACCGCGACTTGGAGCCCGGGCGTGCCGGCCAATCCGGACGGCACGCGCTACGACGCGCGCCTGTCGAGTTCCTCGAACTTCACGGGCCTCGTGCACAGCTCGGACACGGCCGGGCTCGCGGCGACGTTCGCGGCCCTTGAAGCGAACACGACCTACTATCTGAAAATTCGCGCGCGCAACGGAACCGGCTTATTCTCGCCGTTCACGGCCGTCGTTTCCACGCCGATGCGCGCGGCCGACCCGGGTCCGAATGTCGGCGTGACCACCTACACCGGCGTCGGCTTCGAAGCGTTTACGCTCAACCATGCGAGCGGACCGGTCGCCGGGCCGTTCAATCCCGACGACACGCGCTACAAGGCGCAGGTCTCGCGGCAGTCGGACTTCTCGACGATCGACGCCGAAGCGATTGCCGAAGGCCCGAGCAAGTTCTTCGGGGGGTTGGTTTCCGGCACGACCTACTACGCGCGCGTGCGCGCGATCAGCCGTTCGGGCTTCGGTACCGACTATATCGCCTACGGCTCGACGGTCACGCTGCCGTCGTCGATCCCGTCGTTCGTCGGCGGCTCGTTTGAGTACGCGGGCGCCGACGGCGCGTTCCTCGCCGCGGGGGTCTACACCGACACGACGACGCCGAAAGCGCGCGTGCGCGTGCAGAGCACATCCTCGCCGGGGCTCTCGGTCTCGACGACGCCGGTCTTGCTGTTTCATTGGCCGTTCGAGGAGGGCTCGGGAACGACCGCGGCCGACGCGAGCCGCACGGCCAACGACGGAACGCTGACCGGCGGCCCGGCCCGGATATCGGGCCGGCTCGGCTCGGGCCTCGACCTGGACGGCGTCGACGACTATGTCGTGAGCGGCGACCTGCCCGGCTGGCGCAAGGACGCCGCGAACAACGCGTTCACGGTGACGCTTTGGTTCCGCACGACGACGAACGCGGGCTTGTTGTTCCAGGTCTCGGACTCCGACACCGAGGGGACCGCGACGAAGCTCGACGCGACCATCGGCTTCAACAACAGCGGCAACCTCGCGTTCGTGCTGCGGCGCGAATCCGACGGCGCGGCGCGGCGGGCCGAGGCCTCCGCGAGCTTCGCCGACGGGAATTGGCGCCTGCTCGCCGCGACCCTCGGCTCAGACGGCATGAAGCTCTATGTCGACGGGGCGCTCAAGGCCTCGAACGCCGACATAGCGCCCGGCGCCGCGCGCCTCTATCCGGGCGCGGTCCACGCGTGGGTCGGCTCGGGGAGCTCTGGCGAGTCGCAGATGGGCAACGGCACGAAGTTCGCCGACGCCGACATCGACGAGGTTCTCGTCGCCACCGCCGCCTTCTCGGCCGCGCGCGTCGCCGACGACTATGCGCAGGCCGGCAGTGAGGAGCGCCGCTTCGGGACGCCGGCCGTCGACATCTCGACCGAGGCCGGCGCGAACGCGTCGTGGGCGCGCGTCTCGACCGGGGTCTGGTCGATTACGGGCTCGGCCGGCTCGATGAACGAGGAGACCTTCGCGCTCGCGGCCGCCTCGCTGCGCGAGACCGCCGCGCCGGGCGCGGACACCAACATCGTGCTGTTCACGGCGTCGGACCTCGCCGCGAACCAGGCGACCGCGCAGTTCACGATCCTCGTCGACACGACGCCCCCGCCCGCGCCGACATTCCAGTCCCTTGCGGTCCCGTCGAGCACGACGCTGAGCGTCGAGGGGCTCGCGGGCTCGGATCCGCTGAGCGGCTTGGCGGCGCTGCCGTTTCGCGTCGAGACCTCGACGGCGGCCGACTTCTCGGGAACGATCATCCAAGGCGCGTTCGTGGAGGGCCCCGACGCCGCGTTGGGCGGCCTCGACCCGAACACGACTTACTATGCGCGCGCGGCCGCGCGCGACGCGGCCGGCGCGGGCAACCTTTCCGGATTCTCGGCGTCCCAGTCGACGCCGACGCTCGCGCCGCCGCCCGGCCTGCTCGCCGAGACCTACCTGTCGGTCGGGCTCTCGTCGGTGACCGCCGCGTGGGCCGCCGTCGAGGCGTCCGATGGCTACGCGCTGCGCGCGTCGACGGCGCCCGACTTCTCGGGAACGATCTTCTCCTCGCGCACGGCGGTCGTGACGCTCAGCACGCTGACGATCGCCTCGCTCGGGCCCGACACGACCTATTACTTCCGGGTCGGCAGCCTCAACCACGCGGGCCGCCTTACTTTCACCGCGCTCGGATCGACGCGAACCGTCGCCGAGGAGATCGGCGTCGTGATTTCGACCCCGCTGATCGATATGGGCCTCGTGCTCCTCAATCAGGAGGTGTTGGTCACGACGAGCAACCGCGTCACGAGCGTCGGCAATGTCGCGCAGACCTATTCGATCCACGCCTCTACCGTTTCGGCCGGGAGCCCGTGGACGATTTCGACCTCGTCGGGTCTCGACGCGTTCACGCTACAGACGCTATTCAACTCGATCGAGCCCGCGGCCGGAGACCTGGGCGAGAACGACAAGCTCCTCGATTCGGACCGGCGCTGCGATGGCGTCCGTTTCGTCGGGGACCAGGACTGCGCGAATGTCGAGCCTTCCGGGGAGCGCCTCCTGTGGTTGCGTCTGGGCATGCCGACCCTTTCGAGCACCGAAGCCCAGCAGGACATACATATCACGATCACGGCCGAACCGCCGTAAATCCAAAATCCGTTGGACGATTTGCGGAAAGTTGACTTCGGCGTTTCTGTCTACACCGCGATCCTCTCCAGCAACTCGTAGGCGCGCCGCTGCTTGGCGTCCGGCGTGGTGACGATTTGCTTTTTGCGGCTTGCTCATTCTTCGCCTCCATCGGGCGGACTGTGGCTGGATTTATCTGAGTTTAGGAAGCGCAACGATTCCCATCGACGATTTCCCATGCGAACCTAGGTTTGTAAGGGGCAAATCGACCGTCTTTATATGAGAGGATATCCTCTTTCTGCAACCGACCTATAACCACGCAAGGGTGCGCTTTGAGGCTCATTGCAAACTTGAGCACTGCCTTTGTTGAAATAACAGGATTCTCCTCAATAAAGTGACGATAGGCATCCGATGGAATCAGCAAGTCGCCCGCAAATCGGTCTGCCTCTTCCTCCCGCTGATCAACGATGTGCTTGTCCATCTCGACAAAAATCTCAGACTTCGGATGCAATAAGATGTGTCCGATTTCATGAAGCATCGTAAAGAAAATGATGTCGCAAAACTTGTGCCGCAGGCTTAACTGAATCACTGGCCTTGAGTTCTGGCGGACCCAAAATGTTGCGCCATGCGCCACCGTCCCCTTAAGGCAGGGGACGATAACCAACGCGACGCCGCAATCAGTGAGTATAGCTCTCGCTTCCTTCTCAAAACTACGGGGGTCCAACGTTGCACGCACAAGCCGAGGCAGGGCACCTTCAAGCTTTGATTTGTCGAAGGATGGGAGGTGTAAGCGCTCTGCGATAAGTTGTCCCGCTCGAATCCAGGAAGCCAGAGATTCTCTCGAAGAGGCGCTTCCACCCGCTTTTCTATAGGCGACGGCGTAGCCTTGCGCAAGGAGCCCATCCAAAATCTTCATGCTCCCAACTCCGAAGTAAGCGAGAAGATTCTTGAGCTGTTCGACCTTATTGGAAGCCTGCCCCATCAGCCCCAGCCCTACCAAATCCTTGGTAGGGAACCGAGAGAGAGACTCGACATCACTTTTCAAATCCTTTGTGGATTCAGATACAGCTAAATCAGCCTCATAGTTTTTGGTTAAGCTGATCCAAAAACTTGCTGGTGTCCCGAGAACCCGCTCCAGAAGGTTGGCCACGCGAACCGAAATCAATTCTTTCCCTTGAATGATGCGATTGACGTGTTTACGAGAAACGCCCATGCGGTCGGCGAGAGTCTGTTGAGACATGCCGACGGCGTCAATGGCATCTTGGAGAGATTCTCCAGGATGAATCAGTAAGTCTGTTTGATTTCTCGTTTCAGTTTTCATAATGCCTCTGGTCCACTTCCTGGACCGTTACTATTTCGATCTTTCCACCCTGAGCAACCGTCACAATCATTCGAGCTCGATAACCCAGTTCGACTGCATACTGTCCCTTCCGGTCCTCCCTCAAGGGGTGAAATCCCAGATGGGGAAGCTTGTATAAATCCTCGACCTTCGCCGCAGCCTCAATATCTTTGATGCGCTTGACATAGTTGCGTCCGACCTTGTCTCCCCAAGCTCGAATCGCCTCTTGGCTTTTGTTGAAACACCGGCGCAGCTTGGCTGTCCGGAAATTTACCTTGATCGCCATTCCATCGGTGTAACCAATTCGGTTACTACGATTTTAGCATGCAAGGAGGTGCCGGTCAAGGACTTTCCTGCTTCGAATTTGCGGGTCTATTAGGGCTTTAGGAAGTGCGACGAAATAGTAACTACTCAGGTCGTCAGGCGGGCGAGACAGGGATGAATGGACGTCCGGCGATGGCATCGACAAGCGCATGGAATACGGGGAGGTTGTGCTTACGGACGGTATCGATATAGCCGCGCACGCGGAGGAAGCGCTCGGCGCCGGTCTTGGTACGAAAGCCGC
>PFUL01000045.1 GCA_002790095.1 Elusimicrobia bacterium CG_4_9_14_3_um_filter_62_55
AATGCTTAATCCGCCGAACCGCCGTGTACGGACCCGTACGCACGGTGGTGTTACAGGGAAAGCAGGCGACTGCCTACCTATGTGAATTGGGTGCGCCGGATGGCTCGTGCGGGGAAGCGCGAAAATGAATTCCGAACCTTCCCCCTGCTCCGAGCGGAGCTTCATGCGGCCTCCGTGCTTCTTTGCCGCGAGCTTGCAGAACGCAAGACCGAGTCCTACGTTGAGCGCGCTCTCCTCGAACGAGCAGAACTTTTTGAAAATCGTCTCACGCAGTTCAGGGGGAACCCCGGTTCCGTGGTCTCGCACGAAGAATTCGACATCGTCGTTGGAGAGCCGTGCGCCCAGCGTGATCGTGGAGCCCTGCGGACTGTTTTGCTGGGCGTTTTGAATCAGGTTCGCGACGACCCGCTGAATGATCAGACGGTCGGCGAGGACCGCGACCCCCCGCGTGCGCTCGTCTAGATCAAGCTCGAGGCGCCGCCCCTGCCATGACAGCGGCTTGGCTTGTTCGTCCTGCACAATGCGCAGGACGCGGCCGGCGTCGAGGTGTTCTCGTTTGATTCGGGCCCCGCTGTGGTCAATGCTCGCGACCTGCAGAAGATCGCGAACCATCCCTTCAAGACGGAAGAGGGCGTTGCGTCCGCTCGCGACCAGCCGAGACCGTTCTGCGTCCGTCATATCCATGTCCATCGCGCCGAGTGAAAGGCACAGTACGGACAATGGGTTCTTGAAATCGTGGACGAGCATCGAGAGCCAATCCTTGCGCACGGACTGTGCCTCACGCCGCCGCTTCTTTTCCAGCTCCAATCGACGGCTGAGGCTGTAGAAGGCCGTCGCCAATTCTCCGATCTCGTCCTCGCGCGAGGCGGCGACAGGAGCCCCAATGGGTTCCCCATCGCGCAGCCGACGCGTCATCGCGACGAGTTCATCGAGATTGCGGCCGATGCGGTCCCCGATCCAATACGAGAACGCCGCGATCAACAGCAAGGAGCCGGTGCCGAGCGAGATGCCGCGCCAGAGGATGGCGTTGAAGCGGTCGGGGGACACCGGGACGGCGAGCGCGGCGAGGCTCCGATCGGCGACCATGAGCGCCACGCAGACGCCCGCGATCGAGAAAAACGCGGCCATGAGCTTCAGGCGAAGGCTCACCCGGAAAATCCCGCCGCGGCGGTTTCATCGTCTACTTGGAGGGTGTCGCCCCAAACCACGGAGACGTGAATCCACCCGATTGCTCCGTCCTCGTCGTCGACCTTAATCCAGGGGCCTTGGCGCAGGAGCACGCGCAAAGTATAGCCGGCGTCCAGGACCCATTCGGGGTCGGCATGCATTCCGGGAGCGGCCCGGAGATTGGCGGCTTCGGCCGTCACGACGACCGAGGCTGAGCGCCGGACGACCGAGGCGTGAATCCAGCCGGAATCGTCTGCTCTGTCGACGACGCGATACCAGGGGAGGCGCGTTTCGAGAATGCGCAGGGGTTCGAAACGGGGCGCCTCCCACAGGACCTCCGCGCGGGTCGTCGGGCTCGCTCGAACGTTCGCCCATTCCGTCGCGACCGAAAGGAATCGTTCGGATTCGGCGGCGGCCGGCACGGCGAGCAGCAGCATAAGCGCGAGGGCAAGCATCCCCTTAGGATAGCCCCCGAGGCAAACATTTATAATGCCATTATGTAAATTAGTACCGTTTATTTTTACGATGATCCCGCTCAATTATCACCATCTCTATTACTTCTGGAAGACCGCAAAGGCCGGCAGCATCGCAAAGGCCCGGCGCGAGCTCATGATCGCTCAACCGACCCTGAGCCTGCAATTGCGCGAGCTCGAGAAATTCTTCGGCCGCGACCTGCTCCGGCGCAGCCGTCAGGGAGTCGCGTTGACCGCAGAAGGGCGCGTTGCCTTCGAGTACTGCGAACGCATCTTCTCCCAAGGAGAGGAACTCGCGAAGACGATGATCGCGGGAGGCGCAGCGCCGGAGCCGCTGTTTCGGATCGGTCTCGACCGGTCGGTGCCGCGCGAGGTGACGGTCGGGATCGTCGATTACCTGCGCAAGCAGCACACGGCTCTGCGCGTGACCATCGTGGGTGGGACGACCGCGGAACTGCGCGACCGCCTGCGTCGGCACACGCTGGACCTGGTGCTGTCGAGCACCTATCTGGCCGCTTTGCTCGGCAAGGAGTTCGTGAGCAAACAGAAGGCCCGACTGCGGGTGGTCTTCGTCGCGCAGCCTGCGCTGGCCAAACGTCTTCCGCCGTTTCCGGCCTGCTTGAACGAGGCTCCGCTGCTGCTGCGCACGGCGGAGGACCCGGTCCGCAAGGACCTCGAGCTCTACCTGCAGCGCAACGGCGTGACGCCGAATCCGGTCGCCGAGATCGACGACGACGATCTTCTCCGCTTCCTCGCGCTTCGCGGCAGCGGCGTCGTCGCGCTCGATATCCTTTCGGCGCGCACGGATATCCGGCGCAAGCGTCTCGTGCCCCTCTCGAAGAAGGCGACAGGGGTTCGCAAGTTGATTTGGTTCAATTGGGGCAAGCGCCCGAAGCTGAACCCGCTGCTCGAAAGCGCCCTCCACGATCTCACCTCCCGCTATCGGTTATCACAGTGAGCGCGGCGCCCACCGACGATTTGCATGCGTCGATTCCAGCGGTAGAAAATATAAACATCTGATTCGGCCCGATGGGAGCGGACACATTTTTCGCCTACGTCGTTGGATTCCCGTCGGAAGAGAGAGCTATAATGGGGTTTCAGAACCCACGGAGGAGCCTCGCCATGCCCCATGAAGATACGATGTTCATCAAGAGCCATGTCGACGTCTTGAGCTTTATGGACCCCGAGCAGCTGCGCAAGATTACGCCCGATATCGAGCATTCGACCTACCAGAAGGGTTCTCCGGTCATTTTCAAAGGGGAGATCACCGAGGGGTTCTATATCGTCAAGAAGGGTTCGGCCGAGGCGATCCGCAAGGCGGGCGAGACGGCGACCCTTAAAACAGGAGACTTTTTCGGAGAAATTTCGCTTATCGAGGAGATCGGATCCGTCGAAACCGTCAAGGCGCTCGAGGACGGCACGGAGATCCTCGTGATCCCCCACGAGTCTTTCGAAACGCTGACCAACGCGTTTCCGCTGATTTTGAAAGGGCTTAAGGACGCGATCGCCAAGCGGAAGGCCGAGAAGAAGTGACGGGTTTCTGGATTTTTTTCACCTTGTGCTGGGCGCCTCCGATGGCGCTGGTGTTGTACTTCTACCGGAAAATGGGCGCTAGGCAATGAGCGCGGACGCCGTGATGAAGTTCGGCGTCGTGGGCGTTTATTTCGCCGCGTTGTTCGTCATCGCGTACTACGCGTCCAAGCGCATCAAGGATATTCAGGACTACTTCATCGCCGGCAAAAAGCTCAATTATTGGATCGTCGCCTTCTCCTCCCGGGCCACGGGGGAAAGCGGCTGGCTGCTGCTGGGCTTGACCGGTATGGGCTTCGCGGTCGGCGCGCACGCGTTTTGGGTGTTGATGGGGGAGATGATCGGAGTCGTCTTCTGTTGGGTATTCTTGACCCAGCGCTTCAAGGCTCTCACCGATCGCTACGAATCCATCACGGTGCCGGATTATCTGGAGAGCCGCACGGAGGACTTCGGTCACGCGATCCGGATCGTTTCCGCGGTGGTCCTGGTCGTTTTCGTGACCGCCTATCTTTCCGCGCAGTTAACGGCGGCCGGAAAGGCGTTCGAAACCTTCCTCGGCATCCCTCATCTGTGGGGCGTGTTCTTGGGATTGGGGATTATTCTCGCCTACACGGTGGCGGGAGGCTTCGTCGCGGTCGCCTGGAGCGACTTCCTCCAGGGCGCGATGATGGTCGGCGGGCTCACTTTGCTGCCCTTGGTCGCGCTTTATCACGTAGGCGGAATCGGCCCGTTGTTTGAAGGATTGCGGGCGCAGGATCCCGGGCTTATCGGAGCTTGGGGCAAGGACGGGTTCGGCTTGAAGGCCGTTCTCTCCGCTCTCGGTTTGGTGACGATTGGGCTGGGGTATCTCGGATCGCCGCAGCTCGCCGTTCGCTTTATCGCGCTTCGGGACATCAAGGAAATCCGACAGGGTTCGGTCGTCGCCGCGCTTTTTACCCTGTTCGCCGACGGCGGGGCCGTGCTCACGGGACTTTGCGGACGCGTCGTCTACACGGCGCTCGCCGATCAGGAGACGGTGCTTCCGCTGCTCGTCAACGACTTCATGCATCCGATCCTGATCGGACTCTTCATCTCGGTCGTGCTCGCCGCGATCATGTCCACCGCGGATTCCCTGCTCATCCTTGCCTCGTCCGCGGTGGTGCGCGATGTGTACCAGAAGGTGCTTCATCCGGAGGCGTCCGACGCAAGCCTGACGAACGTGAGCCGGGCGGTGACGGGGGGACTCTGCCTTTTCGCCCTGATCTTTGCGCTCAAGGGCGGAAAACTCGTCTTCTGGTTCGTCCTGTTCGGGTGGGCCGGAATCACTTCCGTTTTTTGCCCCGCGATTGTGCTGTCGGTCTTTTGGAAGCGCCTGACGCGGCAGGGAGTGCTTGCCGGGATGATCGTGGGATTCGTCGTCACCGTCGTTTGGAACAGCGCTCCGATCGGCTGGTGGACGGCCGTCATCCCCGGTTTCGAAGGTTGGCTCGCCGCGCACGGATTCTCGGCCGCGAAGACGCTCTCGAGCGTGCTCTACGAGATATTCCCCGCCGTCGTCGCCTCGACCGCGGCCACCGTCGCCGTGTCTCTGAGGACGACCCCGCCCGAGCGCGCCTTTGCGGATCTCGACGCCATCCGACTTGAAGTCGTCGATGTTTGGCGCTGATTATAAGGAGTAATTGAGCAGGTATTCCTTCTTGGCGTCGAGCAGGGCGCGAACGTCTTCTCCGTCGAAGGGCTGGGTCGGGCCGAGGATGGAATGTTTGAATCTCAGCCCGTCGGGAGTCAAATCCATGAGGTCGGCGATTACCGGCGGGGCCTCCTCGGGTGCGGCGTCCTCCGCCGGGACCGCCCCGTTCTCGGCGGGACCGGACGTCTGTCCCGTTTGAACCGAGGAGTATTCCCCGGCGTCCTCGGCGGATACGCCGAACAGATAAACTTTCGGGCGTTCGACGTTTCCCGGTTCCGCTCGCACGACGATGCCGCGGTGCCCGTTCTCGAGACGTACCATCGTGCCGACCGGGTAAAGACCGACGAGTTGGGCCAACAGGTTCGCGGTGGTCGCGTCGAAATGCTCTCCCCGTCGTTTTAAAATTCTGCGAAGAATCCGGTCCCGTCGTCCTTTCCTCCAATAGTGACGGTCGCCGATTTGGGCGAGGTCGTAGGTATCCGCCATGCGGACGATTTTATGGAAAACGTCGGGGGTGTATCCGGCGTCCGATTCCTTTTCGTGATGCTTTGCGGCGAGGACGGCGATTTGCGGGGGAATCTCCTTGTCGCGCAGCAGGAGCAGAAATCCCCAGACGGAGTGCTGTTTCGCCGCGGCCTGTTCGGGAGGGGAGAGGGGCTCCGCGCGCGTGATCCAAGCCGGGGGAAGCACGCAGCGGCCTAGATCGTGCAGCAGCGCGGCGACGACGAGAGTCTGAAGCTGCCCGGAGTTCAATCCGTGCAGTTCCCCCAGCGCGCAGGAGGTGATCGCCACGTTCAGGCAGTGCGCTGTGTGCGCGTCCAGGCCGTGCTCTAAATACGGAAGCAGCAAAAACGGTTCGTAGCCTTTGGTGCGCATCGTCGCCATCATGTCGTCGGCCAGGCGGTAGAGCGATTTAAGATCGGCGGTTTGCCCCTTCTTGATCGCCGCGTGAATCAGCTGGAGGGTTTCGACCGCCTTCCGGTACCAGTCCAGCAGGGTTTTTCTGCGCGCGAGCTTGGATTTGCTGGCGACGTCGTCCACCTCGGCTTCGACGATGTGGATGTGCTCGACCCCTTTCGCCGCCACCGCTTCCGCCGGGGGACCGATCGCGTCCTTCTTCGCCTCTTCCGTGATCGCGATGAAGAACTTGAGGAGATCCTCCTTGCGGACGCCCTTCATGATCGTCATGTACTTCACGCGGCATTTGGAGAAGCGCTCCACGAGCATTTCATTCTTTTTCGTTTCGTCGATGGACATGGCCCCTTCGATATAGAGCATGTCGTCCATGAAGCCGAAGCCGACGTCTTCGAGTTCCTCGGTAAGCGGAACCAGGGCCGCGTGCAGTCTGGAGATCACCTGATTGACCTCGGTGTGCGTCGGGGGATAGATGCGGACGTTGTTGAAGGCGAAGTTCATATCCCGGAGAATCTGAACGAATTGATTCCACCGTTCGAGCCCCGCCCGCGATTTCCGGACGCGCCGGGCCATCTATTTCTTCTCCCCGTCGATCTGCTTGAGGGATTTCAGCGCGACGACCCGCAGACTTTCCTTCGCTCCCCGGATCTGAGCGAAGAAATCAAGAATTCGTTCTTTGAGCGTCGCCTGCGAAACCGTTCGCAGAAAATCGGCGGTGTCTGGGCCGGGATGACGTCCGAGCGCCGTGACGATCGCGATTCGGACCTCGTAGTCGTCGTTCTTGCCGTAGGCTTCGACGAGCAGGTCGTCGACGCCTTCGCCGGGCAGCAGCGAGAGCGTCGTGACCGCGATCTGAGCCTGTTCGTCGTGTTTTCCGGAGGCGATGAAATCCGCCAGTGCCCGGGCGGCGACGGGGCCGCCCACGCGGCGGAAGGTCTGGATGACGGCGGCTCGGACTTTTTCGTGTTCGTGATCCAGCAGAAATCCGATTCGCTCGGCGATATCCTCGACGCCGAGTTCGACCAAAATTCCGATGACGCCGATGACGAAGAAATAGTCCGGGTCTTTGAGGCGCTCGAGCAGGGAGTCGGATCCGAAGCGGGCGTAAAGACCGGCAAGAAACTTCGTCAGCCGGGCGCGTTCCTCCTTTCCCGTCGTCTTTCGGAATTCCTCCAGGAGCGGCGGCATCGTCGTCGCTCCGACCGTCAACACAAAGTCGTGGAGGGTCTGAAGCGACTCGTCGCCCGGTTCGCGCTCCGTCGCCGCCCGTGCGAGGTTCGCCGCCAGCGCGAAGGACGGCACCTTGGCTTGAACCTGCCGCTTCAGTTCTTCGAGCTGCGGCCTCCATCGCGGATCGGCGGCCAGTTCCCGCCACATCCCGAATTCCTCGAGAAGCGCTTTCAAATCCCCGATTCGCCCGAGATCCTCGAGCAGCCGGGCGTAGGCGAATAGCGCGAAGCGGGGCTGCTGCTCTCCGACGGGATTGCGCAGCACTGTCCGAAGGGCGTCCCGCGCGTGGGAGAAAGAAGACAGCGCGTCGTGAGCGGCATGGTCTTTTCGCGCGCTCAGGGAGGCTTCATCAATCAGCGTGAGACGGCCGACGAGCGCGGGACGCGTGTTCCGGTCGGCGCGTTCGAAATCGGCGCGGAGCGCGTCCCAGCGCGCTCGCAGGCGCTCGTCGTACGAGTCCCAGGGCATCGCCGCCTCGAATTGTTCGATGGGAATGTCCCGGTTCAGGGCCTGGTCGAGGATTTGGACGATCTCCTCGGCGGCTTTGTTGTTGACCGCTTCTGCCTGCTTGAGCAGGAGGTAGAGAAAATCCGGCGCCGTTCCCGCGGAGGTTATCGCGGCGATCTGTTCTTCGGTCAATTCCCCGGGATTTCGGGAGTCTTCCTCCTGCTCGCCGGTGACCACAAAGCTCAAAATGCTGATGATCTGCAGCCCGTCGATTCGGCGCGTCGACAGTTCCTTCTGCATATCGCTGAGCGACTTGTCCGCGGTCGGTTTCCAAACCAGCAGCCGCATGAATCCCAGGAGCCCCTCGTCGCTGAGGCGGGGAGTAAACACGACCTGTCCGACGCCCAGGGAATGCAGCGCCGTCGCGAATAAAACGGTTTCCGGGCTTTCCGTCAGTTCCTCCTCTTCGAAGAGGATTCGTTTTGATTTGAGCTCAAGCGGAAGGTTGGGCTCCTCGCCGATCGCGTTCTTGAGCAGTTGGTTGACCCGTCCCGTGACCTGGCCCACGATCGAGTGGCCTTCCTTATAAAGAGTCACGGTTCGGGAGCCCTTTACAAGCGCGCCCAGAAAGCCTTCGATCGCTTCGCGCCTGCGTTTGGCGATCCCCGTTTCTCTGAGAATTTCCGGCATAGCGCAAGTGTATACGGGCGCGGGAAACCGCGCAAGGCCGCCATAGGGCAATTTGATAGAATCGCCGCCGATGGTCTTTCCGCTCCATTGGAAACCCTTATGGATCGCCGCGCTCCTGCTGGCTTGCGGCGTGCAGGCCGCGCGGGCCGCGCTGTTTCCCTATCCGGTTCAAAAGCGCACGCTCGACAACGGCCTCGACGTGCTCGTTGTGGAAACCCCGGAGTTCAAGGGCGTCGCGAGCGTCAACATCCTCGTGCTCGCGGGGTCCCGCAACGAAACCGAACCGGGTAAGACCGGTCTCGCCCATTTGTTCGAGCATATTCTTTTCCGTCATCGGTTCGCAGGGGAGGAGGGCGGCTACGGAAAGGCCGTCGACGCGTTGGGGGCGCACAACAACGCGTGGACCTGGTTCGACGTGACCTACTACCACCCATTGAGTTTTTCGGAAAATTTAGAAAGGATGCTGGAACTTGAGGCGGACCGCTTTATCCGGCTCGATTTCGACGAGGCGACGTTCAAAACCGAGGCGGGCGCCGTATTGGGGGAGTACCGCAACAACGCGTCGTATCCTTCGACGAAGCTGTCGGAGGCGATGCTCGCGCGGCTTTTCCCCGATCATCCCTACGGCCACACGACGATCGGCACGCTTGCGGACGTGGAGGATATGCCCAACGAGTTCGACGCCGCCCGCCGCTTCTACCGGGATTTTTACCGTCCCAATAATTGTCTCCTGGTCGTGGTCGGGGATGTCGACGCCGAGAAGGTTTTCGACGCCGCGCACCGGCGTTTTGCGCAGTGGAAGCGCGCGGACATTCCCGTCGTAAAGCCGGCGGCGCTTCCCCCGGCACCGGGCGCAAGAACGCGGTTGGTTTGGGACGCGGATGTGGCGCCCGTCGTATGGGTTTCCAACGGGATGCCGGCCTTCGATCCCTCATCGACGGAAGGCGCCGTCATGGAACTGCTCGCGGAACTTCTCGTATCCCCGGCGGCGCCGCTTTACAAGACGCTTCGCTACGAAAAGAAATCGGCGAGCCGGCTGAAATTCGCCGACGGTTCGAGCGGGATTAAGAGCGTCGATCCCCGCGCGCTGACGATATCGGCGACGCTGTACAAGGAACGGTACCGTTTCGAGGGAGAGGCTTACCTCGACGAGGTCGAACGGGACATCGCTTCGGGGCTGGGGGCGTTGAGCCGCTTTTCCAAGGAAGACGGCGCCGAGGATCGGCTGGCGCTCCTGAAGAGCCGCTTTCGCTACGACTTCCTCGGGGATCTCTCGAGTCCGGCGAACATCGCGGCGACGCTCTCGCAGTATTACCGGTTCGGACGCGATCCGAAGGTTTTCGAAGCGCTCGACGCCGCCATCGCGCGCTTGACCGCGCGGGACGTGGACGCGTTTGCCTCGCGCTGGCTTACCGGAAAGAACAGGATCACGGCGGTTCTCGTGCCGCCCGCGGCGGAGGCCGTCCCGTGAGGGCCCCGTCTTTTTTCGCCGTTCTCGCTCTCTGCGCGCTGTCGGCGGACGCGTCGTTCGCTTCGGGGCCGAGAGTCGTCCGGCTGCCGGGTGATTCCGCCGCGCCTTTGGTCACCCTCGTCTTCCAGGTGCGTGCCGGCTCCGCCCGGGACCCGAAGGGGCTCGAGGGGTTGGCGCGTCTGACGGCGAAGATGGTGCTCGAGGGGGGATTCGGAGACCCCGATCATCCGGTCACGAAGGAACGGCTCGCCGATATGACGCGCGCGTGGGGCGAGCGGGCGACGCCCAAAGTGTTCTCGGCGAAGGAAGCGACGACTTTTTCGATGACCGTGCCCCGCGACGCGCTGGTCCATTACGCGACGGACATCCTGATGCCCATGTTCACGCGCCCGCTGTTCGCCGAGGCAGAGTTGGACCGCCTGCGCGGGGAGGCCCGCGAGAATCTGCGCGCGCTCCGGCTGGAGGAGATCGAATCGTTCGGCCTCGACGCTTTGGACGCCTTGGTTCACTCCGGAGACGGCCGCGCGCATCCGACGATTGGAACGATGCGGGGCCTCGGCGCGGTTGAAACGCGGGACATCCTCGGCTATTTCGCGGCGTACTACGTCCCCGAAAACACGACGCTCGGCGTGGCTGGGGCGGGGCCCGAGGAACTGCGGGCGCTTGAGGACGCCTTCTCCGGACTCGGCCGAACGGACTGGCCGTGGGTTCAGGGACGCGCCTTGTCCGAACCCGTCGACGACGGCGTTTCGAAGGCGGTCGTGATCGCGCTTCCCAATGCGCAGTCGACGGGACTGCACGCCGCGGTGCCGATTTCGGTCCGGCGCGGACATCCCGATTATTGGCCGCTCTACGTGGCCAATGTCTGGTTCGGAACGCATCGGGACAGTACCGGACGGCTGTACGGCGAAATTCGGGAAAAGCGGGGCTACAACTACGGGGACTACTCGTACATCGAGCATTTCCCCGGCAGACCGTCCGCGCTGTTTCCGCCTCCGAACGCCCCGCGTTCCAGCCAGTATTTCAGCCTCTGGGTACGACCGGTGGATCATCGCTACGCGCCTCATTTACTGCGCGCGATCGCCTCGGAATTCGAACGCTTCGCCAAGGGGCGGTTGAGCGATTCGGAATGCGGCGCGGCCAAGAAGAAGGCGAAGGTGCTCTATTTGAATCTGGCCGAAACCCGCGGCGATCTCGTGGGTTCGGCGGTCGACGACGCGTTCTACGGTCTCGAGAAGGGATGGCTTCCCGGCTATCTCGAATCGGTCGAAGGAGTCGCCTGCGACGACGTCAACGACGCGCTGCGTCGGCATTTGGAGGGCAAGGCGCTCGACTATCTTGTCGTGACCGACGACGGGGCCGCTCAGGCGATCGCGGACGCTTTGATTTTTCCGGACGCGGTATACGGCAAGGGCCCCGCGGACTACCGGATCGAAACGGAGGATTCGTCCGAAGGCTCCCTTTGGAAGATCTCTCCGAAGACGCTGGAACTGCTTCGCCGGGACGCGGTGTGGGCGCATCACGATTTGGGTCTTACCCGAGGGCGCGTGAAAGTCGTCGAGGCCGAGGAGGTTTTTGAAACCTCCGAGGCGATTCCTTAAGAAGCAGGCGGATTCGGATTTGTCGGCGGAACGGCCGGGGCGTCGGACGTCTTGGCCGGGTTCTTCTCGGGAGCGGCTTGTTTTACCGCATGACGGCCCTTCCAGGTCGCTTTGAGCAGCGCGGGGACGCAGGCCAAAACGCCCAAGGCCGCACCCAAACCGAAGGTCCCGAGAAGCACCAAAGCCAAAGAGGCTTCCTTCCTCCAGACGAGAAAGGAAACCGCCACGGGGTCGGTGTTCTGCAGGGCGAAGACCGCGGCGAAGGCGCTGATTCCGATCGCAAGGGCGAGAAGAGCAGGCATGCTTTCATTGTATCATGTCGGCGTGAAATCGAAGGGGGAATGGACGGTCTACATCGTCCGCTGCCGGGACGGGTCGTTCTACACCGGCATCGCGAAGGACGTTGAGGCCCGCATCGCCGTCCACAACAGCGGCAAGGGCGCCGCGTATACGCGCGGCCGGGGTCCTGTGACGCTGCGCTGGAGCGAGAGCGGTTTGACCCGGTCCCAGGCGCTGATTCGCGAAGCGGGCATCAAATCGCTGTCCCGTTCGGAAAAAAAATCCCTCATTTTAAACCGGCGTTGAGCCGCCGCTCTTGACGGTGCCGCGAACGGCGTTTATAGTTGAAGAACGCCGGAAACGAGAATCGAATATGCCGAAGGTGAAGCGTACGCCTAAACCGAAAAAGAAAACCGCCGGGAAAAACGGCGGGACCGCGACGCCGGTCGCCGAGGAGGAAGAGGAAGCTCTTCCGGAAGGGATCGACGCCTTGGTGGGCGCGGTCGACCACGACGCCGAAGCCGAGGAACACGCGCGTTCGCAAAAGGGCGCGGGCGATGATGAAGAAGAGCCCGCCGAGGGCGATCTGACTTCTCTTAAAAAGATGTTCGACGACGCGGTGAAGGTCGAAGACGCGCGCGCCGCCCTGCAATGGACCGAGGTGGAATGCCCCCATTGCGGTGAGGCGTTCGAGGTCTGCGTGGATCCCGAGCAGGACGGGCAGGACATGGTCCAGGACTGCACCGTTTGCTGTCGTTCGATTCAGATGTCGGTCGAGATGGACGGTGACGACGTCGTCGTCACCGCGTTCCACGAATAGTACTTATTCGACGTTTCGGATCTCGGTGATTGAAAACCGGGTGCCGAGATTATTCTTGCGCGCGGCGAGCCGCAGCGCGCGCAGCACCTTTCCGGTGCGTACTTCCGCTTTAGGCGCCACGGTGATCCAGAGATAACCTTCTTCAAAGTCGAACTCGGCGTTTGCGATCCCCTTAATTTCTTTAAGGCGCTCGACGATGGCCCGGGTGCAGGAGTTGCAGAGGACGCCGTCCACGATCGCCCGGAACTTCCCTTCCCGGAGCCTCTTGATTTTTTTGATGGAATAATGAGGCGAGGGTTTGTGTTCGGGTGCCGCGACCGCTGAGGGAGCCCCCGCAGCCGTCAGGCCGATGAGGAAAATCGTGAGTAAAAACTGGTACTTTCCGAGCATGGGAACAGGGTACAAAAATCACGGGTTTTAGGAAAGCACCAGGATTGACAGCCTCCGATTATCCCGCTAAACTCCCATTCGGGCGTTGGGAATCGCTTAGCTTTTCAGCCTAATTCATGAAAAAACGATCCTGGGTCGCGGATTTTTTAATTGGCCTATTGTTGACGGCCGGGGTGGCCGGGGCGTATCTCTTTCTCCCTGAATCGCCGATCGAACGCCTCGAACTCCAGGCCTACGACGCGCGAATCCAGTTCCGGACCAATCTGGACCCGTCGACCGACATCGTTCTCGTCGCCATCGACGACGCCTCGATCGAACGCTTGGGCCGCTGGCCCTGGCCCCGGACTCATTTGGCCTCGATGATCGACTTGCTCGCCGCGGCGGGGCCCCGGGTCATCGGGCTCGACATCATGCTTTCGGAATCATCGAGAAACCCCGCCATCGAAGAGCTGGAGGCGATGCGGAACCGTTATTTGGAACTGGTTTCCAGCCGCAAGGTGCTGCAGCGGGGCGGCGTGCGCTTCGAAAATGAGTTTTCATCGGCCGCCGTGCGTCTCGACTACGATTCTCCGCTTGCCGCCTCCATCCGCCGGGCCGGAAACGTCGTCCTGCCGATCGATCTTGCGGCGGTCGGTCTTTCGGAGGACGCGCGGCCCCCCGAACTCCCCGCGGTTCTTTCCACTTCCACTGTTCGCGAGAAGATCGTGCGCCGCGCCGAAGGCGACGTCGCGGTGGAGTTGGCGTCCATGAAGGCGACGCCTCCGCTTCTGTCTTTCGTCGAGGCCGCGTCGGCCGTCGGTCATGTGTGGGTCTCCGGGGATCAGGACGGCCTTGTGCGTCGGGAAACCCCCGCGCTGAAATACGGAACCCAGGTCTTCCCCTCGTTCGCGCTCCAGTTGGTGATTCGCTACCTCGGTTTGACGCCGGGCGAGGTCCAGGTCGCCGCGGGACAAGAGGTCATCGTAGGAAAGAAGAGAATCCCGCTGGACGAACAGCAGTCGATGCTGGTCACCTATAACGGACCGAAGAAGACCTTCCGGTATTACTCCTTCCACGAAGTCCTCAGCGGCGGCGTTCCCCGGGACGTTTTCAAGGACAAGATCGTCATTATCGGGACCTCGGCCAACGGGGTCGGGCAGGCCTATTCGACGCCGGTATCCCCCGCGCTTCCGCCGATCGAATACATCGCGAACGTGGTTGAAAACGTGATCAGCAACCGCTACATCGTTCGTCCGGAATGGAAGCAGGAGGGGGAACTCGGCGCGATCGCGTTCATCGGACTTTTCATCATGTTCGTGCTTCCGCGCGTGCGGGCTCTTGGCGGCGCGAGCCTGACGGTGCTGCTTTTGGCCGCGATGCTCGGAGGCGGATTCTACGCGTTTCAGGAGCGGGGAGAATGGGTCAAGGTCGTGTATCCCTCCTTCCTGCTGCTCGCCGGCTATATCGTGATCGTCACGCGTCGGTTTCTGTTTACCGAGCGCGGCAAGGAGATGGTCGAAGCCTCTCAGGTCGAAACGAACAAGATGCTCGGACTTTCCTTCCAGGGGCAGGGGATGCTCGACATGGCGTTCGAGAAATTCCGTCTGGTCCCCGACGATCAGGTGGACGAATCGTTTAAAGAGACGCTTTACAATCTCGGGGCCGATTTCGAACGTAAGCGCCAATACGCGAAGGCCGTTTCGGTTTACAGGCACATCCAAAAGACCGACGTGAAGTACAAGGACATCCAAAGCAAGATCGAAACCCTCGGGAAGGCCGCCGAAGGAGCGGTATTCGGAGGGTTGGGGAAATCCTCGCCGGAGGGCACGGTGATGGTGACCGGCGGCGCGTCGAAGCCGACGCTCGGCCGCTACGAAATCGAGAAGGAACTCGGGCGCGGGGCGATGGGCATCGTCTACCTCGGAAAGGATCCGAAGATCAACCGCATGGTGGCGATCAAGACCTTGATGCTGGAGGACGGCGACAGCCCCGCGGAGCTTAAGGAAGTCAAGGAGCGCTTTTTCCGCGAGGCCGAATCCGCGGGGACGCTGAACCATCCCGGAATCGTCCGGGTTTTCGACGCGGGTGAAGAGCAGGACATCTGCTATATCGCGATGGAATTGCTCGACGGCGACGATCTTGTGAAGTTCACGAAGAAGGACGCGATGCTGCCGATGGAAACCGCGATGGAGTATGTCGCGAAGGTCGCCGAGGCGCTCGACTACGCGCATCAGCAGGGCATCGTGCACCGCGACATCAAGCCGGCCAACATCATGCTGATCAAGGACGGATCGGTCCGGGTGACCGATTTCGGCATCGCGCGCATTCAGGCGTCTTCAAAAACCGCGACCGGAACGGTGATGGGAACGCCTTCCTACATGAGTCCGGAACAGATTGCGGGAAAAAAGGTGGATGGCCGCTCCGATCTTTTCAGCCTGGGCGTGACGCTTTATGAATTTTTGACGGGGGAAAAACCTTTCAAGGGAGGAGAAGGGATCGGAACCTTGCTGTTTCAGATCGCGAACGATCCGACGCCCGACCCGACCGCGGCGAACCCGAAACTCCCCGCCCAGGTGAAAAGCGTCGTCGAAAAGGCGCTGATGAAAAAACCCGAAGAGCGCTACCAGCGCGGCGGCGAATTGGCGAAGGATTTGCGCGCCTGCATCGCGGCGCTTCAAGCGGGCGACGCCGCCCCTGCCGCGATCCCCGCGGCCGTTCCCGTCGCGGCGCCGTCGGCCGCCGAAATGATCGCGGCCGACATCGAGATGCCCGGGGACGCGTTCGCCGCTCCGGCGGCCGGACCTCCCTCGCCGGCTTCTGAAATCGAACTCGGTCCGAGGGCGGGGGCGGTGCTCGGAGCGGGAGAACCGCCGCTCGATCTGGGTTTCGGCGGTGAGCCCGCTCCCGCCGAGCCGTCCATCGATTTGGGAATCTCTCAGCCGGAGCCGGAGCCGGAACTCGAGCCTACTCCCGCCGAGCCATCCATCGATTTGGGCATAACCCAGCCGGTGCCGGAACCGGAACTGGAGCCCGAACCTGCGGCTGCTGAGCCGTCCATCGATTTGGGCCTCTTTCAGCCGGCGGCGGAGTCCGAACCCGCGCCGGAACCGGCGGCCCCTGCCGCCGCGGCCGATTTCGGCGGCTTTACCCCGGAAGAAATCGCCTCGACGATCGATTTCGGATCCGCGCCGTCGCCGGAACCTGCGCCGTCGCCGGAACCTGCGCCTGAGCCCGAACCGGCGCCCGAGCCGGACCCCCCGTACTCCGAAGAGACCTTGGTCCTGAGCCCCGGTGACGCCGCCGGCCTCGGGAATTTCGGCGCGCCGACGCCTGAGCCGACGCCCGAGACCTCGGCGCCGTTGGAACTGCCGCCCGAAATCGAGGGCGGCCTTTCGATCGAGTTGCCCTCAAGCAAACCCCCGGAGTCGGACGAAACCTTGGTTTTAAGCCCCGGTGAAATCGAAAAATTCTCGCAACCCTCGGGGGAGCCGCAGCCCGCAGTGGATCCCGACAGCACCGCGGGTCAGGCGGATCGGCTCGTCGATTCGATCATGCCGGACCTCATGGGCGGCGGCGCGAGCGACGACGAATCCGTCAATCTCATCGACCCGACGAAACCTTCAGATTCATGAGCGTCAACGGCTACGAGATCGCGGGAAAAACGGACCCCGGCAAGGTTCGGGACCGCAACGAAGACAGCATCGGGCTGCTTCCGGAACTCGGGCTGCTCGTCGTCGCCGACGGAATGGGAGGCCATAATTCCGGAGAGGTGGCCAGCGGCCTCGCGATCGAGACGATTTTGAACTTCGCCAAGAAGATGCTGGGCGGGACGAAGACGGTGGTCCCGGAGGGGGGCGATCCGAAGCTTTCCGTTCCCGCGCGCCAGCTCGCGCATTTCATTAAAAGCGCCAATACCGTCATTTTCGAGAAATCCCGCGCCTACGCGAAGGATCACGGGATGGGAACCACCGTCGTCGCGGTCTTGACCGCCCCGGAGGCGATCACCGTCGCTCATGTCGGCGACAGTCGGCTCTATCTGCTGCGCAACGGGGTGCTGCAGCGGCTGACCGAAGACCATTCCTTGGTGATGGATCAGGTCAAACACGGACTGATCACCGAGGAGCAGGCGGAGAAGTCGCAGTTGCAGAACATTTTGACGCGCGCGCTCGGTACCGAGGAGAAGGTCGAGGTGGACGTGCAGGACCACCCGGTTTTTTCCGGCGACATCTTCATGCTGTGTTCCGACGGCCTGACGAAGATGGTAAGCGACCGCGAGATGGTGGAGGTGTTGTCCTCGCCGGGAACCCCCCAGTCTTGGACGGACCGCTTCATCGAGATGGCCAACGCCGCTGGCGGCGTGGACAACGTGACCGTGGCGATCGCCCGAGCCTCTTCCGACAACAAGAGCGGTTTTACGGGCTTCGTGCGCCATCTGTTGGGCAAGTGAGAGAGGACTCGATGCCGAAACTGCTCTTGAAATTCAACGCGGCGGTCATCAAGGAGATCCCGATCGATAAGTCCGCGATCACCGTCGGCCGCAAGCCCGACAACGACATCGTCATCGACAACCCCGCGATTTCGGGACATCACTGCAAGGTGGTGTTGAAGGGGGACACGCACTACGTCGAGGACTTGGAGTCGACGAACGGCACCTTCGTCAACGAGAAGAGAATCATGAAGGCGGGCCTGCATCACAACGACGTGATCGGATTGGCCCGCCACGCTTTGGTCTTCATCGAGGACGCGCCGCCGCCCGAAGCCGCTCCCGCCGCCGCATCCGCCGACGGGGATGAGACCATGGTGCTGTCCGCGGAGAAAAAAGCCGAGATGGCCGCCGCCGCCGCGAAGAACTCCGAGGGGGAAGCGGCGAAGCAGGGCTTCCTTCGGGTTCTCAAGGGCGCGGTCGGCGAGACCGAGTACGAATTGAAGGGGCTGTCCACCTATATCGGAAAATCCGACCGGGTGCAGGTCCAGATCAAGGGCTCCGGGCTGTTCGGCTCGGCGCCCGAGGTCGCGGCGTCGATTCACCGCAAGCCGGACGGCTTCGTTCTGAGCGCGGTGAAAAACGGCTACCCGGTCGTCAACGGCGCCAGCGTCAGCGGGCAGGTGCCGATCAAGGACGGCGACATCATCGAGTGCGGCGGGACGACGCTGCAGTTCTTCTTTAAGTAGCCTGCTTCTTCGCTTCGATCCTGCGGAGCACTCGGAGCCGGCGACGATGGACGCGGATGACGCCGTCGTCGACCGACCCGATGGGGTGACCGACGATGCTATTCACGCGCGGAGTCAGAACGGCAGGATGCGGCGCACGCGGGTCTCGAAGAGGAAGAAGGCCGAGTCGCGACCGTCGTCGTAAACGGAGTAGGCCGAGGCGGCCTCCATCGCCCGCTGGAGGCCCTCCAGGCCGCGCTTGGCGTCGCCTTCCTCGGCGCGGATCATGATGCCGGCGTTGAAGAGGTCGCGACCGCGCTTGGCGGCTTGCGATTCGCAGGCCGAGACGAGCCGGGCGCGGTCTTCGTCGAAGCCGGGATATTCCTTGGGGAATACGTAGAAGCGGCAAGCGATGGGGCAACTTACGCGGTTGCGTCCGATGCGCTTCGCCAGCCCCGCTTTATCGAGGAGGTGGATCGCAGCACGGACGGCCTCCTCTGTTACGCGCAGCACCTCGGCGAGCCGCTCGACCGTCTGAGGCTTCCTGCTGTTGACCAGACATTCGAAGACCCAATGCGTGTTCGGCGACGAGGCGACGGCGGCGAACTGCGCCGGGGTCAGGTGATAGGCTTGCTCGCTTATGAGACGCCGAACCGCTTTCGCGACGGGGGCGGGGGGGGCGCCCTCGACACGAAGCATCGGGCGGACGAACACATCGAAGAACATCCTGTCGGAGACAAGGTCCTGCAGGTAATCGTGGATGAGGGCGCGCAACGATGCATCGTCCGGGGGCAGCCTCAGCGCCGAGACGATGCGCGCAAGCCAGGGAGGGCGGGGAAGCGCCCGGCCCTTCTCCAGCTTTAGGTAGAAGGAATAGGTGAAGGGGAACACCCGTCGTCCGCCGTTGCGGTGATAGAAAGCGTAAGCCGAAGGAAACCCCGCCTCCGTGCGCAAGCGGGCGACGGCTAAACCTGTTCGTTGGCTGGTGGCCACGGCGGTAGCTTAGCAAAGCAGGACGCTGTCTGCGCTTTTTCGTCAGGCCAAGGGCTGGGTAAGAGCCGAAACGGCATCTAATCATCATGTATTCACGAACAAACCGTCATGGGCCTCTTGTACGGGATATAGCGGATTCCAATGGAACTAGCGTGATGTTACCCTGCTTAATAAATGAAGGAAGTGAAATCCGTCCAAACCGCATCGCTGGGCATGACGGCCGCGAAGGGAGCGGTCCTCTTGTGCGCCGCTACGCTTACCGCCGGGAGCGTCACGGCCCTGGTGTTCACCCGGTCCCTCCTCGCCAGCCAAGCCCGCGAGGCTCTTCGCGAGGGGCATCTGAGGGCGGCGCGGGTGGCGGCCGAGGCCCTCTCTGAGCAAAGCGATGCCGTCTTCTTCGGCTACGCCCGGACCTGGTTCTCCGAGGGGGCGGCCGTCGAGGCGGTCATCATCTCTCCGGAAGGCAAGGCCTTCCTCCACTCCGGCATGGCGAAGGGGGGCCCGTCTTTGACCGGCAGCCCTTACCCGGAGGCGGCCTGGGCAAGGTCGTCACGCGGTCCCGAGGAAGTCCTTATCGCCGAGGGGGAAGGTCGGCTGGCCGCTTCGTGCCGATTGCCGCAGCCGCATGAAGGCTACGCCCTGGCAGTCCGCTACAACCCGCCGGCGGTCTATCGTTGGCGCGACGAGGCCGTGCGCGGTCTGGCCGTGCGGCTGGCTTTGGCGGGGGCGGCGCTTCTTGCGCTTGCGGCGGCCGGCGCGCGGCGCTTCGGCGGAGGTTTGGCCGCTCCCATCCTGGACCTCCTCGGCGGAGCGCGCCGTCTGGGCACACGCCTCGACCCGGCTCCCCTCTCGCTCCGGGGGCCGCGTGAGTTTAGGGAGTTGGCGGGCGAATTCAATGCCCTGGCGGCCCGGCTCGCCGAGTCGCGCGCGGCCCTCGACCAGCTTCTTACGGGGGCGGCCCATGACATGCGCGGCCCCCTGTCCGTGTTGCTCGCCGCCGCGGCCGAACTGGCGAAAGCCGCCGGGAAGCCGTCTGAAGCCGTTCAGCGCGTCAAGATGGCGGCTGAGTCGCTTCGCCTGATGGTCGACGATCTCCTCGACGCCGCGTTGGCGCGCGAAGGCCGGAGCCTGCGACTGGGGCCGGTCGACGCCGAGGAGGTGGTGCGGCGGGCGCGGGACTTCTACTTCTCCGAGGCCAGGGCCCGGGGGATCCGCCTGGAGGCTGAGCTGGCCGCCGACCTCAAGCCCGTCTTGGCCGATGCCGCGGCTCTGGAGCGGGTGTTGGGGAACCTCATCCTCAACGCGCTGCGCTTCACGCCGCCCGACGGCTTCATCGCCCTGCACCTGGAAGTCGATGGGAGCCGCGCGCGCTTCTCAGTCTTGGACAGCGGCCGGGGGATGGAGCCGGAACGCTTGCCGCGTTTGGCCGTGGGGCTGCCGGAGCGCAAAGGCGATCCCTCCACACCTCGCCATCTCGGGCTGGGCCTGCCGCTTTGCCGGACCTTGGTCGAGGGAATGGGAGGTCGCCTGCGTGTCTCCTCGGCGCCCGGGAAAGGGACTTTGGTCGTTTTCAGCCTCCCCTGGGCCGATGCTTGACGCCTTGATCGCGCATCCCGTGCCGGCGGAGGCGGCCCGCCTCGCCGCGCTCCTCACCGGGGCCTTCCGATGCCGGTCGGTGGATTCGGCGGGCAGCCTGCCGAAGGCGCTCTGGACCCGCGCTCCGCGCCTACTCGTCCTGCATCTGTCGCTCTCGGGGCTGAACCTCGACGAGACCCTGCGCTTGTTGCGCGAGGACGACGCTTTGAGCGCTACCTGCGTGTTGGCCGTCCTAGAGTCGCGCGAGGAGTCCGGCATCGTCGCGGCTCTGGAATCCGGGGTCGACGATTTCGTGGCCGAGCCGCTTCATCCCGCAGAGTTCCGGGCGAGGGCGCGCGCTCTGGTAAGATCCCCGCGCGAGTTCTCCGCGCCCACCGCGCACATTAAGGTTGCGGGGATCGTCGTGGACTCCGCGCGGCGCGTGGCGACGGCCGGGGGGCGGCGCGTGGTACTCAGCGCCACCGAGTGCCGGTTGTTGGCCGAATTGGCGGGCCGCCCTGGCGAGGTTAAGTCTAAGGAGAGCCTCATCGCCAATGTGTGGGGCATGCCGTTTGACGTTTCGGCGCATACGCTCGACTCCCACATCAGCAACCTGCGTCGAAAGTTGGGGCCGCCCGGTCAGCTCATAGAGACGGTGCGCGGCGTAGGATACGTTATTGGGAAGAGGAAGAGATGAGACAATCCGTTCTGACGTTGTTGTTCTGCTTCGCCGCGCTCCCCTGCAAGGGGGAGTCGGCGTCCATGGATCAATTGGGAGCGTTGCGGACTCTCGATTCAGGAGGGTCCGTCGCCACTTTCGAGCGCCTCCGGGAGGAGGCGGCATTCGAGACAGGCGTCCGGCCCGGTCGGACGGCGTTCGCGCCGGCCCTGCGACCGAGCGAGGGCCGCACGCGCCGGCGCGTGGACCCCGGGGAATCCCGCAAGAGGGCCGTCGAGGCGGGTGCCGTCCTCCTAGGCCTGGCCGGCTTGATCGCCGGAGGGCCAGCCGGCCTGCTGGCCGGGGCCGCGATTGGGGCCGTTCTAGGCGCGATAGCATTCCTCCTTCTGGGCTGAGTCGCCGCGCCCCTTGCAACATATACTCCTATCGCATACACTTATGGCGATGGCCGGAAATCGCGTCCCGTCACGCCGAGAACCACTCAGGGTGCTCCTGGCGGGTGAGGCTTCGCTGTTCCTGGAGGGACTACGTTCCATCCTGCGCCGGGAGCCCGGCGTCAAGGTCATCGGCGTGGCGCGCGATTGGGCGGCGTTGGTCAAGAGGTCCACTCGCCCTCCTCCGGACGTTCTCATTGTTCAGGCGGACTCCCTCAGGGAGGTGGCTGCCGACCAAGCCCGCGCCCTAGCCGACGGCTTGCCGGGGACGAAGGTTCTCCTCGTGAGCCGGGTCCGGCCCAACGACTGCGTCTCGTGCTTCGCGGCCTCCGGAGCGCACGGCTGCGTCCCCTGGAGCGCGGATCCGGGGGATCTCCTGCGCGCCGTGCGCGTCCTGCGCGATGGCGATGACGAGGGGTTCTTCTGCCACTGCGCCGTCACCGGACTCGCTCCCGGCCTCCCGGTCCTGCTTAAGGGTCCGCGGGCGCGCGCCCTCCCGGCGCGCAACGCCTGGGACCTGACCCGCCGCGAGACGGAGGTGCTCGCGCTCATCGCACGCGGCCTCGGCAACGTGGAGGTCTCCAAGGAACTCGGCATCGGGGTCCGGACCGTGGAGACCTATCGCATGCGCCTCATGAGCCGCCTGGGCATCCGCAGCGTGGCGGGCCTCACGCGCTACGCAGCCGCAGTCGGCTTGGTCCCTTTTTGAGCCTGGACGAATCCTGGACTGTGGGCATGGCAGAATATCGTGGTGCCCAAGATCCTCATCATCGACGATGACTCCACCTTCCTCGCTTCCCTCATGGAGGCTGTGCGGGACCATCCGGGTTGGGAGGCGGCCGGTTCCTGCGACCCCGATGAACTATCCCGCCTCCTCGTCGAGGAAGCGCCCGACATCCTCGTCCTTGACGGCAACCTGGGGACCTCCGACGCCGACGGCCTGAGACTGGTGCGCGCACTGCGCGGCGACCCGCGCTACGGACTCTTGCCCATCATCCTCTTCACGGGCACGCGCACGGGAGGCGCCGACGCCGCTGTGGGCCTTGAGGCCGGGGCCGACGACTACATCTTCAAGCCGGTCTCCCCTTACGAGTTTCTGGCCCGCCTGGACTCTCTCCTGCGCCGCTGCTCCCGGCGCGCCTAACCCGCCTTGGACGATTGTTGGACGGTCGGTACTCCACACTTGCGGCATGCGCATCCGAACCGTTCTCTTCGCGACGTTGTTCCTCCTGCCGGGGGCGGCGTTTGCCACCCTCTCAGGCGGCCCCTACGAGTTGCGCCGGAGTGTTGTGGCTCCTGGCGGGGAGGCTTTCGGGGGCGCCTACCGGACCGTCTATGTCCTGCGCGACGCTTTGGGCGCCTCTTCGAGCGGCGGGTCCTTGGAAGGGGTGAGCGGAACGCTCATGCCGATCCCCTCGGGAGCCTCGGTCCTGTCCTCTTCGGCGCCGGCGCGTGTCTGCGTACGCCTGGGGGCCCAGGCCGGCGTCCCCGTCGCAGAGGCCTTGGAGGTCACCTTCTCAGTAGCGGTGGAGCCGGCCAGTCTGGCTCGGGCGACCACTGTCCAGGCGGCCTCGCTGGCCGACGGTGCTTCCGCCGGGTCGGTTCCCTACACGGTCGAATTCGATACCAGTTCCCTCATCGCGCGCTTCGTCCCTCAGGACGGCTGGCGGGAGGGGACATTTTACCGAGTCCTGGTCGGCTCGGGGGTCGTCGATCTGGGAGGCAGCCCCATCTCCGAGCCGGCCTCCGCCGGTGTGGTTTCCCTGCTGGACTACTCCCCGGCGCATACCCTTTCCGCCTTCGACGACCCCACGGCGACGCTGGAACTGCCGGCCGGAGCGCTGGGCTCCGGCAACGGTTTCGTCATCTTCCACTCCAGCCCCGCCGCCGCCGGCGACCGCGTGCCGGACGGCCTTATCGCCCAAGCCGACGCCCGGGCCAGGGCCGCGGGGCGGCCCACTTTGCGTGCGGTGGAAATCAACGCCTACGATGCCGCCTGCGCCCTCCGGAGCGTTTCGGGCACCCCCGTTCTCAGCTTGGGCTACGCCGACTCCGACGCGGACGGCTTCGTCGACGGCCGGCCGACGACGCGTGTGCGCTCCCTCGCGCTTTGGAACTTGGATGAAGACTCGGGGAACTGGCTGCGCGTACCGGGCTCTCAGGTGGACGAGGCGGCCGGGGTCGTCCGCGCCCCTTTGCAGCACTTCAGCGTCTACGCCCTGGCCGCCTCCCCTGACCGGGAGGTCTCGGCGGCCTATGCTTACCCCGTGCCCTGGCGCCCCTTCGGCGGCAACCCGGCCCGCTACGGCACGTTGGCGGGGGGGATCACCTTCGCCAATATCCCCCAGGACGGCAACATCTCCGTGTACACGTTGAGCGGCGAACTGGTGCGCCGTCAGGAGCTCTCCGGAGCGCTCAAGTGGGTTTGGGACGTGCGCAACAGCCGCGGCGAGCCGGTGGCCAGTGGAGTGTATCTGTGGTCGGTACGTTCCGGGGACAAGGCGAAGACCGGCAAACTCATGGTGATCCGGTGAAACGGCGGGCCCTGCTCCTTGGCGTCCTGGTGGCCAGTCCTCCCGTTTTCGCCGGGGGACCCGGCAGTCGGGGCGCCGAGGTCCTTAAGCTCGAAGGCGGCCCCCGGGCCTACGCATTAGGCGACGCGCGCGCGGCTTTGCTCGGTGACGCGTACTCGCTCTTCGGCAACCCCGCCGGTCTGGCCTCGCTTGAGCGGGCCGAGACGGCCTTCCTCTATAACCGCGGCGTCGAGGGCATCGGCGAGCAGTCTCTTTTGGGCGCCTTGCCGGTCGGCCGCCGTTCGGTCCTGGCCGCGGGGATGCTGCGCCTCGATTCGGGAAGCATCGATGGCTTCGACGCGTCGGGGGTCGATGCGGGAACCGTCAACGCGGAGGACCTGGTGGGCGTTTTGGGTTGGGCTCGTTCCGCCCCTTTGGGACGGACCTCGCTCGATTTCGGCGCTGCGTTCAAGTGGCTGCGCTCGCGGCTTGACACCGTTCGGGCCTCCGCCTACGCCTTCGATTTGGGCACGGCTTGGCGCCGGGAACTGGCGGGAGGAACTCTCACCCTGGGCGCTTCGGCGCGCAACCTCGGCTCCGGCATCCGCTACGATCGGGAGACGGCCAGCCTGCCGACCCAACTCGCCGTCGGCGCCGCTCTCAGCCGCCGCGCCGCCGGCGGCCCATGGACCACGGCGCTCGAGCTGCGCCGCTCGGCCGACGATACCGACCGTCCCCGCCTGGCCGTCGCCTTGGAGGGCTCGCTCATGGGCGTGGTCCGTCCGCGCGTGGGATTCTTCGTCCCCAACGACCTCGGGCCGGGGCTGTCTTTCGGCCTCGGCCTGGTCGCCCACGGCGTGCGCATCGACTATGCCCTCTCGCTTATGGGCGAGTTCGGGGCCGCCCATCGCATCGGAATCGGCTTCCGTTGGGGAGAGCCCGTCGAGACGGCGCGGCGCGAAGAGGACTTAAGACGCTCGAAAGCTCACTGGGACCTGGGTCGGCGCTTCTTGCGCGAGAAACGAGCCCTCGACGCGCTCGATGAGCTCAACAAAGCCCTGCGCGACGACCCCGGCAACGCGGCCATCGTCGAGGACATGAGGAAAGCACATGACCTGCTCCGTTAGGCCGGGCGTCCTCATAGCCCCGTTGAAGCCTGGCACAGCGGGGCTCCGCCCCGCTAGGCCGGGCGTCCTCTTGGTCGTTCTCCTCGCGGCGTCGGTCCGCGCCCAGGGGGCCCTGGAGCCCGCCCAAAGGCTTTACATCGAGGGGAATCTGCGCGGCGCGCTTCTCGTCGCCGTTGAGGGGCTGAGCGAGTCGCCGGGAGACGCCGCGCTCGCGCGCCTCCAGCGCCTTGTCCTCGACGACATGTTGGAGGCCGAGCGAACTCGGCTTGCGGATACGGGCGAGACCTTGCGGCGCCGCTCCGAGGACAGGGCGGTCGAGGTGAGCAACGCCCTCGATAAGTGCAGGCGGGGGAACCTGGCCGCCTCCGCCGGCGACCGCGAGTGGGCGCGCACGCTCTACACGTGGGTACGGGACACGCTGCCGAACCATCCT
>PFUL01000128.1 GCA_002790095.1 Elusimicrobia bacterium CG_4_9_14_3_um_filter_62_55
AAGGAACATCACGCCGGACAAACTCCCCGCGGCCGAACGGGACCCGCTGTTGGCGGCCTGCGACGGCGCGCTTCGGGAGTTCGTCGCTTTCTATCGGCCGGAGTGGGTGATCGGCGTCGGCGCCTGGGCCGAGAAACGAGCCCGCGCGGCGCTTGGCGACGGCGGCCCGAAGATCGGAACTATTTTGCACCCCTCTCCGGCGAGTCCGCTCGCGAACAAGGGCTGGGCCGAACAAGCCGAGCGCGGATTGCGAGCGCTCGGAATCTTTACCGGGGTCTGACCCCGGTAAAATTACTTGGTTAGGCTTTTGTAGTGAAGTCGGCGGGGAGCCGTGTCCTCGCCGGTGCGCTTCTTGAAATCGGCCTCGTAGGCGGTGTAATCCCCTTCGAACCAAACGACCTTGCTCTCGCCTTCGAAGGCGAGGATATGCGTGGCGATGCGGTCGAGGAACCAACGGTCGTGGGAGATGACCACGACGCAGCCGGCAAAGCTGACGATCGCCTCTTCCAACGCCCGCAGCGTGTGGATGTCGAGGTCGTTGGTGGGCTCGTCGAGCAGCAGGACGTTGCCGGGGTCCTTGAGCAGGCGCGCCATGTGGACGCGATTGCGTTCTCCGCCTGAGAGCACTCCGACCGCGCGCTGCTGGTCGGAGCCCGTGAAGTTGAAGCTCGCGACGTAGCCGCGCGCCTTAACCTCGCGTTTGCCGAGGGTGATCACGTCGGCGCCGCCGGTGATCGCCTCGAAGACGGTATCGTCCGGCTTTAGGTCGGAGCGTTCCTGGTCCACATAGCTGAGCTTCACGGTTTCGCCGACCTCGAAAGTTCCCGCGTCGGGGTTTTCCAAGCCCGTGAAAAGCCGGAACAGAGTCGTTTTACCGGCGCCATTGGGCCCGATCACGCCGACGATGCCGCCGCGCGGCAGCGCGAACTCCAAATTCTCGAAGAGGAGCTTGTCGTCGTACGCCTTCGAGACGCCCTTCGCCTCGATGACCTTGTCGCCCAAGCGCGGCCCCGGCGGGATGTAGATCTCGAGATCCCGGCCCTTCTCGTCCTGGTTCTGATCGAGCATCTCCTCGTAATTCTTGATGCGGGCCTTGCTCTTCGCCTGGCGGCCCTGCGCGCCTGCGGCGACCCATTGGGCTTCCCGTTCGAGGTTCTTAAGGTACTGCCCCTGCTCCTTTTCCTTCCGCCGCAGCCATTCCTGCTTTTGTGCGAGCCATTCTTCGTAGTTGCCCTTCCACGGGATGCCTTCGCCGTGGTACAACTCGAGAATCCACGAAGTGACCTTATCGAGGAAGTACCGGTCGTGGGTACAGACGATCACGGTGCCTTCGTAGTTCTTCAGATGGTTCTCGAGCCAGCCGACCGTTTCCGCATCCAAGTGGTTGGTGGGCTCGTCGAGCAGCAAAATGTCGGGCTTTTGCAGCAGCAGGCGGCACAAAGCCGCGCGGCGGCGTTCGCCGCCCGAGCACTCCGAAATCTTCTGTTCGCCGGGCGGGCAGCGCAGCGCGTCCATGGCGAGTTCGAGCTTGTGCTCCACTTCCCACGCTCCGGCGGCTTCGATCTTGTCTTGGAGCTTGCCCTGCTTTTCGAGGGCCTTCTCCATGAGATCGGGATCCATATCGTCGGTGAAGGAGTTGGAGATTTGCTCGTACTCGTCGAGCATCGCCTTGATCTCGCGGACCCCTTCCTCCACGATTTCCTTGACGGTTTTGGACTCATCGAGCTCGGGCTCCTGTTCGAGAAGTCCGATCGTGTAGCCCTTGGATTGGGTGACCTCGCCGGTGAAGTCCTTGTCCTTTCCCGCCATGATTTTGAGGAGGGTGGATTTTCCTGAGCCGTTGTCGCCGATGATGCCGATCTTGGCGCCGTAGTAAAACGAGAGATTGATTTCCTTCAGGATCTGCTTCTTCGGCGGGTACATCTTCGAGATGCCGTGAAGCGTGTAGATGATTTTTTGAGTGTCGACGGTGGTTGCCATGCCGAGATCATAACAAAAGCGCCGCGTCCGCCCGAAGACAAAGACCGGCCCCGGGAAACCCCGGAGCCGGCCGTTGTTCTTTTTGGGGGGGACCCAAAAACGACTTTAGTGGTTGCGCATATAAGAGACCACAAAGGCCTCTCCCTCCGCCTGCTTGATCAGGCGCTGGCAATGGCGCACCGTCATCCGCACGCCGTAGTACTCGGCAAGATAGCGCTTGAGGGCGGGGCCGGTCCAGCGGTGGGCGTGCAACCCGACCGATTCGGGACCCTTCTTGAGATCCGCGATCAGGTATTCCATCTGCTGCTCGCTGAGCGCCGGCGGCCGTCCGGGGCCCCGGCGGGCCTTCGCGCTCGGCAGTTCCTCCCTCGAAAATCGCTTCATCCAGTACTCGACGGCGCGGGGGCTTTGTCCCCAAATCGCCGCGGTTTTGCAGCAGTTGAGACCTTTGCTCGGCGTCATCGCGGAACCGATTCGGTTATCGATTCGAGGCGTCCGCGAACGAAGGACGCCATGCCATGCGATCCTGTCCGTCCCTTCTATCCGTCCGTGCTCTGAGTCGCTCACGAAAGACCTCCTGAATAAGATGCTCGGAGTGTAGCACAAGGCTACTAAATGCGCAAGTACTTATGACGTAATCCCGGCAAAAAAAGAGAACTCTCGTCGAGGAACCCGGTTTTTCGGCTTCTAAAAAACGACTTAAACAGGCGACGAAACGCGACGGATTTCGCCTGTGGGAAGGATTACTTGCCGGCGCCCCGCAGGGCGTCGCGCGCGTCGAGCGCGCGGTAGAGGAGGCTAAGGTAGGCTTTCCAGCCTTCCGCAAACAGGCGTCCGCGGAAGCGCACCCAAGCGGACATTTCGGCGTCCTGGTTCGCGGGGACGGGCGTGAAGAGGCGGCGAACGACGCCGGCCTCCGGAGAGAAGACGAGATAGCCCTCGGGATGCGTACGTTCGAGCAAGCGGCGGCTGGGCGGCACGGCGTATTGGAACGGCCCCAGAGGGGATTCCTTAAATTCCGTTTCGGACCACAGCGCCGCCATGTTGTCGGCGAAGGCCTTCAGCGCGAGCTTGGATCCGTCGCGCGTGACGACCATGTAGTCGAGGTCGCTTTTCGCGCTGGGCGTGCCGGTCGCGTAGCTGCCCAGCAGCACCACCGCGATCACCTCGCTGTCGTGCGGGACGGCGGCGTTGGTCTTTGCGATCGCGGCGAGCGCGGTCCGTGCGAACGCCGAGCGTACGCGAGGCTTCACGGTTTCCTGGTATTCAAGGCGCTGCGCGACGACCGAGTCGTCGAGCATTCCGTCGATGTGGGAGCTCAGGCGCGAGCGCTCGAGCTTCAGCGTTTCGTAGAAAACCTGAAAAACGTTCTTGCGGTAATAGCTCGGCCGTCCGGCCGGGGCGACCCTTTCCAGACGGGCGATGTAGCGCAGAAAGGCGGTGCGCGCTTCGGGATCGGCCGGGTAGAATTTGTCCCAAATCCGCAAAGCGGCTTCTTTGACGGCGCGGCGGTCGGCGACCTGCGGCCCGAGCGGGCGGATCGAGCCCGTGTAGGCTTCGGCGCGCCAATGCAGCAGAAGGCCGCGCAGATCCTTTACGGCGGGTTCGAGCCCCTTCATTTCCTCGCGCCATTGCGTTTCTTTCTCGCGCAGGCCCGAAGCCCGTGTGCCGAAGAAGAACCGGACGGTTTCCAGCTGCAGGCCGTGGTAGATCCACGCGGCGCGCGCGCTGTTTCGGACGAAGTTTTTGAAATCCCACCAGGCGAACGCCGTACGAGCCGCCGCGCGGAAGGCGAGTTCGAAGACGCGCGCGTAAAGATCGGGTTTCGCCCCGCGCCACCGATCCGAGGAACGCTCGCGCTTGAGTCCGATCTCGGCTTCCGGATACGGGGTTAAGATCCGGTTCGGAAGATTGCCGGGCTTGCGGTACACCTTGGCGAGCAGATCGGCCCGTGTCGCCAGCGCGTATTGGAACGCTCCGAGTTCCTCCGTCCGACCCCTCTTTTCCCAGAGTTCCGCGAGGCGGTCGACGAAGGCCGCCCGCGAGGTTTCGGCGCCGTCCTCCGAGACCACGTGGAAATCCAGGTCGGAATCGGGGCGGGCCGTGCGCGTCACATAGCTGCCGAGCAGGGAAATCCCGACGAGGCGGGATCCAGGGGAAAGCGCCGCGTTGAGTTCCAGGACCGCTTGGGAAACCGCGGCCTTCAGCGCAAAGATGACCCGCTCTTGGGTATCGACCGGGAGAAACTGATCGCTTTGCGCCTCAAGCCCGGCGCGCCGTTCGCGCAGGAAGCGCGCGAGTTCCGTCTTCGGCACGGCGGCCGCGTCCTGGAGGACGACGAAGAGGGCCTTCTTCAACTGGCTGGGGATTTTCGCGCGGGGGGAAATCAGCGCCGTGGCGACGTAGGCGTTCCATTCGGCGCGGGCCTCCTCATCGGCGTCGAAAAACTTATCGAACAGCGCCCGGGCGTCGCGTTCCAGTGCCGGGCCTTCGAGGATGTCCAGTCCCAGGGGGTAGACGCGGCCCGCGAGCCCCTTCGTTCGCGCTTCGATGAAGAGTCCCGCTAGGTCGCGCACCGCGCCCGGGGATCTTCGGCTCTCGCCGCGCGAGTCCTCCAGCAGCTGATACTGTTTGCGAAGCCGGTTGCCGAGATAGAAGTTCGCGACCGAGAGCTGGAGGCGGCGATAGCGAAGGAAGGTTCCGAGGCGTCCGCGTCCGGGGGGGACGATCCGAATCAGCTCCCGGGAGTCTCTCGGAGCGCCGTTGTCCCAGAGGGCGGCCGGATCCTCTCTGCCGGAGAGGGTGTTGAGTTGGGAGAGAGCCGAATTTCTCCGGGCGCTCCGCCGCTTGCGTCCCTCGGGTGAGTCCTCGGAAACCGTCGCCGGGAAATCCCCGTCGGCCGCGTTGGCGGCCGCATCCGCGGGAGGCAGCGCTGTCTGCGCGGGGTTGAGACTTCCTTCTAAGGAAAAGGGGCGTTTCGGATCGGCCGCGTTATTCGCGGACGAGGGGGCATTGCCGGCGTCCGGCGTGCGCAAGGCCGCGGCGGGCGTCGGAGCGAAGCCCGGCATAAGCGGGCCGGAGATCTCGAGCGCGGGAAGGGAGCCTAAAAGAGAAGGAGCCCCGATCGGGGCCCCTTGGGAAATTTGAGAAACAGAAAGGGAAAGAGGTTTGAGTCCCGAGACTCCGGGACTTCCAGCGCTGCGGTAAACGGGACCCCGCAGCGCGCCGGGTAGGGAGAATACCGGGGCTGGATTCGCGATCAGGACCGCGAGAATCAGGCTCGCTGCTCGGCGCATCTGCCTAATTCTACCACGGGGTCCGATTTCCCGAATGGACAATTCGGTAACGATTTTTTGACTAAACGGCCCAGGACCAAGGACCTAGGAAGGTCCCGGATTTACGGGAAGACGCCGAGTTCCAGGTACGCCTGGGCGACCTTGTTGATCGCGTTGACGTACGCGGCCATGCGCAGGTTCGGGATCCGCGGATCACGCCGCATCTCCTCACGCATCTGATTGTAGGAGAGGATCATCGTATCCTCAAGTCCGGAGTTGACGAGGGTCTTTTCGTCCGCCCCATGGGCGATCGCCTGCCGCTCGCTGTCGGTAAACGTTTTTCCCGTTCCGGTCTCGAGGGCTTTCAGGATGTTGGTGTAGGTCGCATCCCGGTAGCGCCGGTCCATGCGCCCGAACGACACGTGGGAAAGATTCTTCAGCCACTCGAAATAGGAGACCGTCACGCCGCCCGCGTTCAAATACATGTCGGGCAGCATCAATATTCCCTTTTTCTCAAGTATTTTCTCCGCGGCGTACGTCGTCGGACCGTTTGCTCCTTCGGCGACGATGCGGGCCTTGATGCGCGGAGCGTTATCCTTCGTGATTTGGTTTTCGAGCGCGGCGGGGATGAGAATGTCGCAGTCCATCTCGAGCAGCGCCATCGCGTCCGTGACCGTCTCCGCGCCCGGATACCCGAGGATTCCCTTGGTTTCCCGGCGGAATTGGTCGAGAAGATTCACGTCGATCCCGGCGGGATTGTACACCCCTCCGTTCCATTCGGCGATGGCGACGATTATCGCGCCGCCTTCCATGCAGAATTTGGCCGCATGGTAGCCGACGTTGCCGAAACCCTGGACGATGACGCGTTTGCCTTCGAGCCCGGGCTCGAGACCCAGTTTTTTCATGTCGTCGGCTTTCGAGCAGGCTTCCCGCAGGCCGAAGAAAAGACCGCGGCCGGTCGCCTCGACGCGGCCGTCGATGCCGCCCTGGGAAACGGGTTTGCCCGTCACGCAGCCGAGCGCGTCGATATTCTCCTGGTTCATCAAGTGATAGGTATCGGCGATCCAGGCCATTTCCTTGGGGCCCGTGCCGTAATCGGGGGCGGGCACGTCGACCGCGGGTCCGATGCAGTTTCGCTTGATGAGTTCCGCGGTGTAGCGGCGCGTGATTCTCTCGAGTTCTTCTTCCGTGTAATTCTTGCGGTCGATCTTGATCGCGCCCTTCGCTCCGCCGAACGGCACATCGACGATCGCGCATTTGAAGGTCATCAGCGCCGCCAGGGCGCAGACTTCCTCCTGATCGGTGTGGGGAGCGAAGCGGATTCCTCCCTTCGCCGGGAGCTTGTGATGGCTGTGTTCGACCCGCCAGGCTTCGATCACTTCCCACCCGCGGGAGGTTTTGGTCGGAAATTGGAGGTAGAGGACGTTGTTGCACGCCTTGATTTGATCCAGGAGTCCCTTAGGGTGGGAGGTGAACTGAGCGGCTTCGTCGAACGAAAGCATGACATTCTCGAAGAAGCTGCTCTTGGGTTTTCCTCCGGAGGTCGTCTCCGGGGAATGATTGGATTTCGCGGCGGATTTTACGGTCATCGGGTTCTCCTCAGGGGTTTTCCCCACGGCTATAGGATACTCCAGAATGTGGGGGCAATTCTACTGACCGCGATCAAATGGGAATCAAGGCCGCCGCAAATGCCAGGCCTTCGGCTGCAAAAAGGCCGAGATGCCGTGGACGCCGAGCGTGCAGCCGATTCCGGAATGTCCGCGCCCGGACCACGGCAGATTCGGGCTGACGCGGTCGCAGCAGTTCCAATAAACCGACCCCGTATCCATCGCGTCGAGCACTGTCTTCGCGTGCGGGAAATGTTTCGAGTAGACTCCCGCGGTGAGGCCGTAGTCGGTGTCCTTCATCAGCCGGATCGCCTCGGCGTCGCCGGAGACTTTCTGGATGCCGATCAGCGGCCCGAAGCTTTCCTCGCGCATCACCAGCATGCGATGATCGCAATCCGTCAATACCGCCGGCAGAAAGTAGTTCCCGGGGCTCTTGGAGACCCTTCGGCCGCCCATCACCCTAGATGCGCCCTTGCGGACCGCGTCCTGGACCTGGTTTTCCAGGAAGCCCAAGCGCTGCGGCCGCGTGAGCGGGCCGATGTAGGTCGCGGGGTCGAGGGGATCCCCCATTTTGAAGCCCTTGACCGTTTCCACGAACGCCTCGACGAAAGACGCGTAAACCGATTTGTGGACGTAGATGCGTTCTATCGCGCAGCAGCTCTGTCCGGTGTTGTAAAACGCGCCGTCCGCCAGTCCGACCGCGGCGATCGCCGGGTCGGCATCTTCCATCACGTAGGCCGGATCCTTTCCGCCGAGTTCCAGTTGAACGCGGGTCAGGCGCTTGGACGCGGACGCGGCGATGCGCGCTCCGGTCGCGTAGGAGCCGGTGAAATAGATTCCGCCCAGCGGGCGTTCGATGAGTTGCGCGCCGACGCGGCCGTCGCCCAACACGGGGATGAAGACCGCTTTCGGGACTCCGGCGCGATGGAGGAGATCCGCGATCTTGATTCCTGTGAGCGTTGAGAATTCGGAAGGCTTATAAAGCACCGCGTTGCCGGTCAGGAGCGCCGGAACGAACACGTTCGCGCCGACGAAGTAGGGGTAATTCCAGGCGGAGATATTGGCGACGACTCCGAGCGGATCGTAGGAGATGCGTTCGGTGATGGAGTCGTCGGCGTACGGCGTTTCCTCCGAGAGAACGCGTTTCGCGTGATCGATGAAAAAGCGGATCCGTCCGGTGACCGACCCGACCTCCGCCAAGGCATGGGAGATCGGCTTCCCCGTTTCGAGCGAAAGCAGCTTCGCGAGCGGCTGTTTTTCCGCCTTCAGCAGCGCGTCGAATTTCGCGAGCGCGTCTCGCCGGACCTTCCACGGCGCCTTCGCCCAATCGATCTGGGCGCGCCGCGCGCGGGCGGCCTTCGCGTCGATCGACGCGGAAGAGTCCATCGGAACCTTTCGGATCGGCGCACCGGTCGCCGGGTTGACGATGTTTAAGGAGCGGCTCACGCGAGCGCCTCGTCAAAAAGCCGCTTGAAGTCGGCTTCGGCGATCGGTTTAGGATTGAGCGGCGTGCACACATCCGCGGCCGCGATCCGGGCCAGACGCGCGGTTTGATCGGACGAGACTCCGAGAGTCGCGAGGCCGGCTGGAATGCCGATCTTCGCGCGCAGCGCCTCGACCCAGGCGATGAAGTCGCCGCCGGGCGCGTCGACGGCGGCCGCCAGCCGGGCGAAGGCGTCGGGACGCGCGTCGTAATTGAAGCGGAGCACGAAGGGGAGCATCACGCCGTTGGCCAATCCGTGATGCAAATCAGCGACCGTCGACAGCGCGTGGGCGCAGGAATGGTTCGCGCCGAGCCCCTTCTGGAACGCGACGGCGCCCATCAGCGCCGCGTCGAGCATCCCTTCGCGCGCCTCCAGGTCCTCGGGAGCGTCGCAGCTGCGCGCGAGATATTTCGCGCAGAGACGGAGTCCTTCGAGCGCGATCCCGTCGCAAAGCGGATTTTTTTCCGCGACGGTGAGAAAGGCCTCGACGCAGTGCGTCAGCGCGTCCATTCCCGTCGCCGCGGTCAAGGGACGGGGGAGGCCGACGAGGAGTTCCGGGTCGGCGAACACCGCGCGCGGCAGCAGCCCCGGTGAGAAGAGGATGCGCTTGCGATGGGTGTCGTCTTCGGAGATGACCGTCGAGCGTCCGACCTCGCTGCCCGTCCCCGCCGTGGTCGGCAGCGCGAGGATCGGGGGGAGCGGGCCTTCGATGATCCGCGGAGGATTCGCGTCGATCGCGAAATCGAACAGCGCTCCGTCGTTGCGCGCGAGCACGGCGACGGCCTTCGCGACGTCCATCGGGGCGCCTCCGCCGACCGCGACGATCGAATCGGCGTTCGCGGCCCGGTAGGCCGCGAGCGCGCCGCGAACGTGCGATTCGCACGGATTTCCGCCCATGTCGGAGAAAACCGGAATCCCTCCGGCCAGTTGGGCGACCTCTTCCAAGAAGGGTTGCGCCGCGACGCCGCGATCGGTGACGAGCAACGGGCGCGCCAGGCCCAGCGATTTCAGTTTTTCAGGAAGAAGTTTTCGAGCGCCGGCTCCGACGCGAATTTCCGTAGGAAACGAGTAGGCATGTATCATAGGGGTCGGTCGTCAAGTTGTTTAAGTTGTTCAAGTTGTTTCGTCTTAATAGAGACGATAACTAATAACTTGAACAACTTAAACAACTTGACGACCGACCCTGAACCCGAAGGTTAGTTGGTTTTGCCGAGTTCGATGTGGAGGCGGCGCTTTTTTCCGCGCATGATCTGAAGGCTCCAGGATCCGTTCACGTAGACCGGAATCGCATGGGCCGTTCCTTGGGAGATGCGCTTCGCCCAGTTGCGCAGCATGCGGCTTGAGGGCTTTTCTCTCGGTAATTCTTCGATTTGAGTCTTTTCCAGCGTTTCGTTGGTCATGCGTCGCTCCATCGGGTGCTTCGGGGTTTGAGTGGACCAGGTCTCCGACTTAAGAGGTGGAGAAGCGCGGTCCGGCCGTGGATGGGAAGGCGATTTTCGCCTCGTCCGGGCAGACTACACCTAGGGAAGGACTACAGGGATACGGAGAATTCGATGGGGAACAGAAGCGCGGCCAGGAAGGCCGGCTCGTACGACAGGCAAAACGCGAAAAGGCGCATCAACCATATCTCTTCTTTGAGCTTTTGCGAATGCTTTTTCTCGATCGGTCCCATCGTTGTTCCAGGGCGTCCGGGTCCCGGACGCCGTTAAGATAGTAGCACAAAGTCCCATGTCTCGTACGGGCCTTAAGGACCTTTTTAAAAAGGAAAAAGGGCCTGGGAAGTTGTCGGAGTGCCGGAGTTGTTAAGATTTAGAGAGCCGCGCGTTTACGTTCCCCAAAGCAAACGGTAGTTCAATTGCAGCAGTTGGTCCTTGCGAGACGCGGGGCGCAGCGCGATCGCGGGGCGCGCCAGCAGGTACAGATATTCCAAGGACAGGCGGTGCCGCTCTCCGAATGCGTGCGCGAGGTCGCCGGTTCCGTTTCCGTCGAGATCGGAGCCGCCGTAACGGAGTTTCCCCATTCCGCCGTCCAGCCAGGCGCGCTGTCGGCTCGAATGGGCGTAGCGCAGATCGATCAGGCCGGAAGCCTAAACGCCGTCCAGGCCGGGCGGCGCGGCAGAGAGGGTGGAGACGGCGAGAAGCGCGAACAGAGGAAGAATCTCAACTCTCCCCGGGCGGTCCCGTCATGTTGACCGCTATTTGGCTGCCGAGGGCGCCCATCACGCCGCCGGCCATGACGCCCATCGCGGCGCCGATGGGTCCGAGCATCATGAAGCCGAGGACTCCGCCGAGAGCGGCGCCGAGGCCGCCCATCATCCATTTGTTTTTCGCAAATCCCAGCGCCTTCTGCGCGAAGCCGGAGGCGGGCTTTTGTTCTTCGCCGAGTTTTTTTTCGGGAATGATTTCCGAGACCCGGCCCTGGTCGATTTTCGGAACCTTGGGCCTGAACTCCGAAGCGGGCAGGCCGGTCGGATCGTCTTTCCCCTTGTCGTCGCCGTGGTTGACGATAAGGTTTCCGCTCCCGTCGCGGTTGAGCGATCCGTCTCGACGGCTCTCTCCGTCGAACAGGTTTCCTCCCGCTTTCAGCGCGTCGTCGGCGGCGGCCCCCAACCCGGCGAAATTCTTCGTCAGAAACTCAAGCTGATCCTTCGCCGGAACCGTCTTCCCGGAGAGTTCCCCACGCGTCGCTTCGCGCAGGTATCCGGCCAACTGCGTTGCTTGTTGGGCGCTCAGCTTCGGGTCCCGCGCGACCGCGAGCATTTTCGCGCGCAAGTCCGGCGGGAGCATCGTCTCCAGATATTCCCGTTCGAGGGGAGAGAGTGAGCCGAGCAGATCGGGTCTCGCCGCCGCTCCCTCACCGGAATTGCGGAGTTTAAACTGCGCTTTCAGCGCTCCGCCCAAGTGTCCCGAATCCGGATCGAAATACGACTTCAATCTTCCGTGTTCATCGAAACGCCCCGTTTCGCTCCATCCCCGCAGAATCTCCCGGTAGGCTCCGGGGTCCCCGCCCTCTTCGGCTTTTCGGCGCATCACCTTCATCAGCCAACGCTCACGCGCGGGAAGACGCGCGAGCGAGCGGTCCTCGCTGCCGAAGACCGGGACTCTCAGATTAAATTTCGGGTCGATCTCCGCGACGGACAAAGGTTGGTCGCGCTTCCAGCGCGCTCCCAGTCCTCCCCCGCAGGTCCCCAGTTCTCCGTCGTCGCAGACGCGCGCGGGCTGGTCGGTTGCCTTCCCGCTGCCGTCGCAGGCGTCGTCCGGCGGACACGCGGCCATGGGGACGCCGGCCGGACCCTTCGGGTAGATTTTCAATTCCAGCTGCGGCTTCGAGGCGGTCGCTTGGACGACCGCAGGCGCGCCGCCGGGAACCGGATTGTCGAACGAGAAGGAATAGAGCGGGATTCGCTGAACCGCTCTCGCCTCGCCGTTTTTCGAGGCCTCGAATGTTGCGTCGAAGTCGGAGCGTCGGGCGAAGTAGGTGACGTGATCCACGTCCAAGACGACCCAGTCCTCGAAGGTTTGGGAGGGGGGAGCCTCCGTCCCGGCCGAGAGCGGTGGAATCCGGCACAGGAAGAGGCTGAAACAGAGCGATATCCTAATCAGCACGGCCATGACGTCACCTCGGGAGCGGGGCTGCGGCGTCCGTCTACGAGGATAGCCGCCGCTCCTCATCCGCGCAACGGGTTTTTGATAGACTTTCGCCATGGCGGAAGCCGCGCGAACCCCGTTGGTGCTCGTCGTCGAAGATCAGGCCAACCACCGCAAGGTCCTCAAGGGCTTTCTCGAGTCCAAGGGATGGCGCGCCGCGATCGCGAAGGACGCCGAGGAAGCCAAAAAGCTTCTCACCATGAAAGAGAAGCCGGCCTTGGTGCTTTCGGATTTGAAAATGCCGGGAACCGACGGGATCGGACTGCTGAAGGAACTGCGCCGGTCCTATGCGGGACTTCCCGTCGTCTTGATGACCGCGTTCGGCACGGTGGAGAGCGCGGTCGAGGCGATGAAGCTCGGCGCGGCGGACTTTCTCGCGAAGCCGCTCGATTTCGGCGAACTCGAACGCGTACTTAAAAAGACGCTTGACTCAGCGTTCCGCGAAGAGAGCGAATGGATTTCCGAACTCGGCGACCGCGCGCATCCGCTGATCGGAGGGGGCGCGGCGATGAAGGCGGTGTACGCGCTGATCGCAAAGGCGGGTCCCTCGGACGCGTCCGTACTCGTTCTCGGGGAGACCGGCACGGGAAAGGAACTCGTCGCCGCCGCGGTGCACGAAGCCAGCCCTCGGCGGGACAAGCCCTTCATAAAGGTCCACTGCGGCGCGATTCCCGAAGATTTGCTGGAGGCCGAGTTGTTCGGGTACGAGAAGGGAGCCTTCACCGGGGCCGTCCGGGAGAAACCTGGAAAATTCGAACTCGCCGACGGAGGCACGATCTTCTTGGATGAAGTGGGCGACATGTCCGCGGCGATGCAGGTGAAGCTGCTTCGCGTGCTCCAGACCGGGGAATTTGACCGCGTCGGCGGGATCGGAACCCTGAAGGCGGACGTTCGCGTCGTCTCGGCGACCCACGTGGATTTGGAAAAAGCCGTCGAGGAGAAGCGTTTCCGCGAGGATCTCTACTACCGACTCAACGTCGTCCCGATCCCTTTGCCTCCCCTGCGCGAGCGCCGCGAGGACATCCCGGAACTCGTTTCCTTCTTTATGGAACGCCTCGCGCAAAAGAACGGCCGTTCGGTCCCCGAAATTGCGCCAGAGGCGATGGAGGCGCTGAGCGCCGCCCCGTGGCCGGGAAACGTCCGGCAAATGGAAAATCTTCTTGAACGCGTGCTCGTGCTCCTGGAGGGGGACGTGATCGGGCGGGGAGACGTTCCGCTTAAATCGATATAATCCCCTCATGCCCAGAAAGATTCCCTCCTCCGGCATCAACCTCTTTCAGCTGATCTACGTCCTCATTCGCGAGTACGAGGAAAAGAGCGGCGAGAAAGCTTTGAATCTCTCTCTCGGGAACCCGGACGGCGTCCCGCCCGAACCGATCCGGGCCTTGCAGGCGAAGTTCGCCGCCGATCCCGGGTTCTCGTATCACACCTACGCCGAGGACAACGACCTCAACGATTTCGCCGCGGGGATGACGGCCCTGCATGGAGGCATTCGCGTCGCCGATCATCCGCATCTGAGCGCGCTGCCCATTCCCGGAATCAAGACCGCCGGGGCGCTGGTGCCGTTGGCGTGCGGGCTTCATCTCCCGGACAGGGCGCGGCGCGATTCGTTTAAAATCGCCTCCAATCTTCCCGCCTACGACGTGATCGGGACCTGGACGCAATCCTATCTCGGCGCCGAGCGCGTCGTGTGGCCCTTGGCGGCCGAAGACGACATGAGACTGAGCGTGCAGCGGCTGCAGGCCGCGCTCGACGCGCGCTCGTTGGAACGGGTCGACCTCGTCTACGTCATCCGTCCGGGCAATCCCGCGGCGGTGGGGGCCTCGGCGCAGGAGTGGACGCGCCTGATCGATTGGTGCGTCGCCAAGGGCGCCCGGCTCGTCAACGACGGCGCCTACGCGGGGCTCTGCGAGCCGGGTTCGCATGTCCCTCTCGCCGCGGTCGCGAAGGACCGTCCCGACTGCGAATGGCTGGAACTGTACTCGGTGAGCAAGTCCTTCAGCGATCCCGGGGCGCGTCTGGGCACCTTGGTCGGCTCCAAGGATTTTGTCGATGATTTTCGTCTGATCAAAGGAAATACCGAGTCCGGACCGGTCCCTTTCGTGATGGCGGCGTACGGCGAATTCTTCAAAGATCGTGAGGCGGCAAAGCGGGAACTCGACTCCCTGCGCGCCTTATACCGCCGGCGTCTGGACTATGTGATCGATCGCCTGAAGTCCGCCGGCCTCCGGCCCGCGTGTGAAACCGGAGCCGGTTTCTTCACTCTGTGGAAGACGCCCAAGCGCGCGTTCGGAAAGGCCGTCGGCGAGCCGGCCCACGAGGCGTTCAACCGCCTCGTCATCGAAGAGACGGGAATCGTCGGGGTTCACTTTCGCGGGCCGGGGAGCGACGGGGCCGGAGAGGCGCTGATCCGGTACGCGGTTTGCGACGACGTGCTTTCCCCCGCGTTTCAGAAGCGCTTCGAGGCGGGTTTGTCCCGGATGAAGCCGGAGTACTGAAATGGCCGAAGAGAAACTTCCCCTCTCCCTGAACCCGATCACGTTGGATCTCTCCTGGCAGGATCCCGAGGACAACCTGGCCCGAATCCGTTCTCAGGTGGCGATACGGCTGAAGAAAAATCCGAAGGCGGATCCCGAAGAGCAGCTTTTCCTGTTTCCGGAATTGACCCTGACCGGTTTCGTGACCGAGGACCCGCCGTCGTACGCCGTAGAGCCTCCGCACGCGCATCTGGAGGCGTTGAGCGCCATTGCGAAGGAAAACCGGACCGCGATCGCCGCGGGGTTTCCGGAGGCGAATCCCGACGACGAAAATAAGCCGTTCAACACGATGATCCTGATCGGACCCGACGGCCTGCCGGTCGCACGCTATCGAAAAACCCATTTGTTCACTTGGGGGGAGAATTCGGAATCGAAGAGCTACGCGTCCGGGACGGGGGGAATCGTCGCGTCGTATCGCGGGTGGTCGGTCGGATTCGCGACCTGCTTCGATATCCGCTTTCCTCCGCTGTTTCACGCCTACGCGAAGGAAGCCGTCGACCTGATTCTCGTATCGGCCTGCTGGATCGGCGGCCCGCACAAAACCTATCAGTTTAAGACGATTAACTCCGGGCACGCGATTCTTTCCCAGGCTTTCGTCGCGGCGGTCAACCGCTGCGGGCGGGATCCATTCTTCCACTACGACGGCGCCGAGTATCTGTTCTCCCCGTTCGGAGAGGACCTGTACGCCAAAGTCCCCTGCCGACTTGATCCCCGAGAACTCGACGACGCGCGAAAACTGACGGTTCGGCCCTCCGACCGCGCGGTGTACGCGATCCGCCGCGTCTGATCAGCGCGAGACGGACGCGTTCTCCCAAACGGCGTGAATCCTTTCGGGATTCAAAACCTCCACGTGCTGCCGTCTGGGTGAGATGAATTTGCATTCCCTGAATTCGTGTAGGGTCCGGTACGCGGTTTCCGGGGCAATGCCGGCGATGTCGGCGATTTCACGCTCTTTAATGGGGATGCGATTCCCATAGACCCGGACGAGCCTCGATATCGCGAACGCTAGGCGCGTGCGCGGGGGCTCCATCGACATTCGAGGCAGTTCCGTCATCTTGGCCAGACGGTCGGCGCAGAGTCCGAGGAGCTTGCTCATCAGTTCCACGTCGCCGGAGAACGCGCTTTTGAACATTTCGTCGGGAATGCGCAGGGCGATCGACTCGACGGTCGCCTCGGCGGTTAAGCTGTAGGTTTTTGAGTGGCCGAAAAGGCGGTCCAGCGTTCCGAACAGTTCCCCGGGGATGATGTGCTCCAGTTCCTGACGGCGTCCGCTTTGCGTTTCGATCATGAGGCCGATTCTTCCGGAATAAAGCATCCACGAGGAGCGGGCGGGACCCCCTTGGAGGAAAAGAACCTCCTTTCGGCGGAACGGCAAAGGCGAAGCCGCGCGAACGATCCGCTTCCGGTTTTCCGGGGTCAGGAATTTAAGCGGCGAGACTCGAGCCGCGAAGGCGGTGAGTTGCGCAAGACTCGGAACAACGGGCTTCGGGATGGACACGAGTCATTCTAGTGTCTAAGAAGATCCCGCACAATAGGGACCCTCACGGCAGGGGGCCCGTATAAATACGGAATCCTCTCCAGAAGGGTTCCTGACGTAGATCATGGAGACGGGATCGGCGTTCACGCATCCTATCGGTGGCGGGGAGGCGATATGAGCGCGATGGATTGGATGCAGTTGCTCGTCCTGATGGGCGCCATCGGGGCGTCCGGGGCGGCCATGACCTGGCTGTTGCTGTGGTTGGGCGGCATGGTCACCGACGGAGTCGTGGAGGGATCCCCCGTGCCGACGGGCCGAGGGAGCGGGCGCCGCAGCGGCGTCGGGCTCACGGCTCACAGGCGCTCGGGACGCTACGGAGTGCGTTCGGGGCAACGGCGTCCGCAACGGCAGTTCTCCCGCGAGCATGGGATGCTGCGCGGACTGAGGGACTAGAATCCGGGTTCGCGGTTGAAGAACTCGCGGAATTCCTTTTCGAGGCCCGCGATGCGGGTCTCGACGCGCTTCGTGCGTCCGTCGGCGTCGATGTCCCGGGCCTTTTCCGCTTCGAGAAGCGCGTCGAGCGTTTTCAGCATCATCGAACGCATCGCCATCAGGGCTTCGTCCAAGGATTTCCGGTACGCCTCGAGCAGTTCGGCGTTGGACGCCGCGAGTCGGCCGGCGACGGCGTTCTCCAGCGCCGCGTGGAATTGAGGCACGGACTTCTCCAACGATCCGGAGATGAGGGCCGGAATCGTCTCTTCGAGACGCTTGAGGCGCTCGTCGACCGCCTCGCCGAGTCCTCCGACCCGGGATTCGACGCGTTCGGCCGCTGAGCGGGTCGCGTCCGTTTCGGCGGAACGCGCGTCGATGGACTGCTGGATTAGACCGAGCAGTTTCTCCTGAAGATCGTCGAGGCGCTTCTCGAGCGACTCGACCCGTCCCTGCGCGTGCGCTTTGTCCTTTTCAATCTCCGAGCGGCGTTTTTCCTCGCGGAGCATCTCGGTGATTTGGCGGATTTGAGATTCAACCGTTTCCCGCTGCTCCTCCCGGAGGTGAGACCGCTGCGTCTCGCTCTCGAGGCGCGATTCAAGTTCCTGAATCCGCCGTCGATAGTCCTCCAAGGCCCCGTCGTCGCGCGCGGGAGCCGCGGCGGCGGGTTCCTCTTTCGGCCTCTCTCCGCGCAGGGAGCCGATCATGCGGCGCAGTCGGTCGTCGGGATCTCCGCTCATGGCGGATCCTCGTCGATGAAAAGCTGCGGCGCCGCCGGCGGCGCGCTTCCGCCGCCCGAAACTTCTCCCGGCGCGACGGGCTCGCTGCGGATCGTCGCCGCGAGTTCGGGTTCGAAGCGTTCAAGCGCCGAGAGGATGCGGGTCCGGTCCTCGGGAGCCGCGTCGTCGAGCAGCCCCGCGGCGACCTCCGGCCCGCCGTGCAGCGCGGCGACCCGGCGTTCGAGTTCCGCTTTGAGCAGCACGATCAACTCGGGGTCGACCACCCGAAAGCGCGTGCTCGCTTCGATCGCGCGCGCGGCCTCGTCTTCGGAGAAGTACGCGAGCAGCGCCCGCCGGGTTTGAGGCAAAAGATGGGGCAACACCAAAGCGATGTCCTCGGAGGATTCCTTCCGGAGCAGGAAGAAGAGTTTGGAGGCGTCCGTCGCGTCGATCTGAAACGGCGCCCGCACGCGGGAGAGAACGTCGCCCGGAAGCGGAGGAGGCGGCGCAACAGGCGGTGCGGGACGCGGGGCCGGGAGCGGCGCCGCGGCCGGGGGGCGAGGTCCGCGAAACAGCCGTCGTTCGAGGAACAACAGAGTCGCGGCAAAGAGGGCCACGAATGCGGCGAGGCACGACCAGAGGAAGGCGCCGCTGACGGGTCCGGAAGGCGGAGGAGGAGCGGGTTTCGGGAATGGAGTTCGCGAAATTTGAAGCAGATCCCCGCGCGTGCGGTCGAGGTCGACGGAGCGCGCGACCAGTTCCGTCGCTTGTCCGTCGGCCGAAGGGGGAAGGGAGTCGTCGAGTATGACGGTGACCGAAACGCGCGAGGCGCGTTTGGCGAGTTCGGCCGCCGCTTCGATGGAAAGCCCGGAGGCGGCGGGCGGAAGGTCCCGCGCGTCGGGCAAGCCGGGGAGAATGAATCGATGGGGTTTGGATTCGCCGCCGGAACGCCAGGTCCATTCGAACTGTCCGCTCGGACCGAGCGCGGCGGCCCCGAGCGCCTCGTCGATGCGCCGCGCGACGCGGGGATCGGTCGCGAGAGTCACCACCACATTCGCGGCGGAGCGTCCGGGACCGAACACGCGATCAAGCGAATCCTGGAGCCGCGCCTGCATGACCGAGGCGACCCGCTGTTCTTCCAGCGGGAAGGACGCGAGCGCCCGGCCCGCCAAAAATGCGATTGCGAAAGCGATTAAAAAGCGGCGCATCAGGGCGTCGTCTCCGCGGGGCCGTCGGGTTCCAGATGCGCCATGAAGTCCTTCAGCGCGTCGTTGGCGGGTTTGAGCCTCAGCGATTCCCGCCACGCCTTCGCCGCGCGTTCGTGCGCGCCGAGGGCGTAATACATGGATCCGAGCCGTTCGAACGCGGTCGGATCCTCCGGGACGAGCAAAAGCGATTCGAGGCATTGTTCGGCCGCGTCCTCGTAGCGCTTTTCGGAAAATAACTCGTTCGCCCGGCGCAGTTTGTAGGCGGCGACGCGGTCGGGGGGTTGGCGTTCGCCGGCTTCCGCCGGGCGGGCCGTCCAGGCCTCGAGGGCCTGAAGCAAAAGCCGGAACACCGGTGTTTTGGGATCGCTGCCGTACGCGGCGGCGGCGAAAAGCACCGCCTGGCGGTCCCTTTCCCGGGTGAAGGCGAGCACGGCGCGGCGGGCCAAATCAGCCGCGGGCGTTGGCGTGTTCAGCGGAGCGTCGCGGGAAGGAATTTTTCCGATGCCGATCCGGTCGAGGAGGGTCCCCAGCCGTTCGAACTGGAACTTCGTTTCCGGATCCGGCGGTGACTCCGACATCAACGCGTCTTCGGTGAACGCGACGATGGCTTCGCGGAATTTCCCCTCGGACAGCAAGGATTCGTGCCGTTTCACGGGTTCGGGACGGAGGATCGCCGGACCCGCTTGCGCCGCAGGAGGCGCCTCCGCCGATAATTCAGGAGGGGAGAGGGATTCGTCGCCGCCGGCGACGGCGGCTTTGCGCGTTCCGCCGCAGGCGGACGCCAAAACCGACGCCGCGACGACCCAAAGGATCTCGCGCGTCATGGCGCTATCAGTGTAAGAGCCCGGGAGGCCGTCTTGGTTTCGGGCTTGTTACGGCGGTGCGGGATCGGCTATTCTGGAACCGTGAAAACGATCGGCATTTTGGGCGGAATGAGTTGGGAATCGACCGTCCCCTATTACGCGACGATCAACCGCGCGGTTCGGGAGCGCCTCGCCGGCCATCACAGCGCGAAGATTCTTCTCTACAGCGTGGATTTCGCGGAAGTCGAGGCGATGCAGCATGAGGACGACTGGGCGGGCGCCCGGGATTTGATGGTCGAAGGCGCCAAGCGCCTTGAACGGGGCGGAGCCGACTTTCTGATCCTCGCAACGAACACGATGCATCGCGTCTATCCCGGCCTCGCGGAAAGAACCCGGCTTCCCATCCTGCACATCGCCGATTGCACCGCGGACGCGATCCAGGCGTCGGGGTTGAAGACCGTGGGCTTGTTGGGAACCCTGTCGACGATGGAGCAGGATTTCTATCGCGAGCGGCTTCGCTCGCGCCGCAAGATCGAGACGGTGACTCCTGAATTGGAGGATCGCGAGGCGATCCATCGCATCATCTTCGAGGAACTCGTGCACGGGCGCCTGCTCGACGCTTCCCGCGACCGGCTGCACGAGACGATCGAACGCCTGCAAGACGCCGGGGCCCAAGGCGTGATCCTCGGCTGCACCGAACTTCCGCTTCTGGCCGACCCGAGACGGTCTCCGGTCCAGCTGTTCGATACCGGCGTCCTCCACGCCCGCAAGGCCGCCGCGGTCGCGCTCGGCGACGAATATCTCTGATTTAGGCCATGTTCCCGTAGTATTGCCTGATTAACGGCGTTTTGTTTCGCGCTTCGTGCGCGATGCTCGAAGATTCGTGTTTACGATTGTGCTTTAAAATCGAATCTCCGCGCCCGAACGAACCGGGAACTGTCCCCGGGGACAGTTGCTCTCGATTGAAATTTCCGTTGCGGCATGCACGCGCGTGATGCGCGGGAGCGCGTCGCCTGGAGCCCGCCGGCGTGAAGTCCTTTAGGCCGAGGGCAACGCCCGAATTTCCCCTCGGCGCGCCGGCGCGCCGAGGACGGACGCCCCCACGGGGCGTCCGCGCCGTTGGGGGCAGAGCCGTCGTTGACACGGCGGGAACGTAGAGGATTTGGGCCTGGAATCCCCGCGTTCGTCCGCCTCAGGCCAAAGACAGGCAAACCACTCCGAGCGTAATCGCCGCGATCGCGCGCCAGCGCCCGGTTGAAACCGTCTCCCCGAAAAAAAGGATTCCCGCGAGTACGCTCACGACGATTCCGCTCGCGCGCGCGGCGACCACGTAGGAAATCGGGGACATCTTCATTGCAACGACGATCATGCCGTAGGCCTCCGACATGAAAAGCGCGCTCCAGACGAAGCGCAGGCGCGAGTGCCTCAGTTCGGCCGCCGCGCGCCCGCCGCGCAGGACGACAGGCGCCAAGCAGAGCGGCGTGCCGACGAACAGCGCCCCGAGATAGACCAGCGGGCGCGAGGAATCGACGCCGACTTTGTCGATGAACAGGTACGACCCGATGCAAACACCGGTGAGTGCCGTCATCGCGATCCCGCGGCGCTCGACGGAGCCCCGCCCGCGCTTCTGGGTCAGCGGTTCGAACAGCGTCGCGCCGAGCGCGAGCGCGATGCCGGCCCAGCCGAGCGGCGCCGGACGCTCGGCGAGAAACGCCACGCCGAGAGCGGTCGCGACGACGGCTCCGATGCCCCGGGTGAACGGGTAGACGTAGGACAGATCGACGTCTTCGTACGACTTGCCGAGCGCCCAGAAGTACAGGGCGTGGACCAGGCTCGAGGCGGCGACGCAGGCGAGCGCCTTCGGCGGAAATCCGCCGGCCGCGATCGCGGCCGCGAGGCCGAACGGGGCCGGAACGAGCAGCGCGAGCCAGAGGAAGGCGATCTTGTCGCGCGCGCTTTTGGCCAGCACGTTCCACCCGAGGTGGAACACCGATCCCAAAAGGACCAGCGCCAGCGGGAGCGGTTCTATCGCCGGAGGCTACGCTTCGTAGGCTTCAGGCGGCGGACAGGCGCAGATGAGGTTGCGGTCTCCGTAGGGAGCGTCGATTTTCCCGACCGGCGGCCAGAACTTGTGTTCCCGGGTCCACGGGGACGGATAGGCGGCGGCTTCGCGCCCGTAGGCATGAGGCCAGGCGTCCACGGCGATCGCCTGCGCCGTATGCGGGGCGTTTTTAAGCGGGTTGTCGTTCTTGTCGAGTTCGCCCTTTTCCACTTTGCGGATTTCGTCGCGGATCGCGATCATCGCGGTGATGAAGATGTCGAGTTCCTCTTTCGACTCGCTCTCGGTCGGTTCGATCATCATCGTTCCGGTGACCGGCCAGGACATCGTCGGGGCGTGATAGCCGTGATCCATCAGGCGCCGGGCCACGTCGTCGACGAGAACGCCGGAGGCGGTCTTAAACGGCCGCAGATCGACGATGCATTCGTGCGCGACCAGGCCGTGCGCGCCCTTGTACAGGACGGGGTAATGCGCGTCGAGCTTTTTGGCGATGTAGTTGGCGTTCAAGACGGCGACCTGGGTCGCCTTGCGCAGGCCATCGGTTCCCATCATCTTGATGTACATCCAGGTGATCGGCAGGATCGCCGGGCTGCCCCAGGGAGCCGCGGAAACCGCGCCGATGGCCGATTCCCCGCCGGTCTTCACGAGCGGATGACCCGGCAAAAACGGCGCGAGGTGCGCGGCGACCGCGATCGGACCCACGCCGGGTCCGCCGCCGCCGTGAGGGATGCAGAAGGTCTTGTGCAGGTTCAAATGGCAAACGTCGGCGCCGTAGTCGCCGGGACGGCAATAGGCGACCTGGGCGTTGAGATTGGCCCCGTCCAGGTAGACCTGCCCGCCGTGTTCGTGTACGGCCGCGCAGATTTCGCGGATCGTCGGCTCGAAAACCCCGTGCGTCGAAGGGTAGGTGATCATCAGCGCGGCGAGATCGTTCGCGTGTTCGGCGGCCTTCGCCTTGAGATCCCCTACGTCGACGTTTCCCTGCGCGTCGCATTTGACGACGACGATCTTCATGCCGGCCATCGCCGCGCTTGCGGGATTGGTGCCGTGCGCCGACTGGGGGATCAGGCATACGTTTCGGTGCGCCTGTCCGCGGACCTCGTGATGCTTCTTGATGACGAGAAGTCCGGTGTACTCGCCCTGGGAACCGGCGTTCGGCTGGAGCGAGACGGCGGAAAACCCGGTGATTTCGGCGAGCATGCGCTCTAGATCCCGCACGAGTTCCGCGTAGCCGGTTGTCTGTTCCGCGGGGGCGAACGGATGGATCTCCGCGAACTTGCGCCAGGTCACCGGAACCATTTCCGTCGTCGCGTTGAGCTTCATCGTGCACGAGCCCAGCGGGATCATCGAGTAGGTCAGCGATAGGTCGCGGCTCTGCAGGCGGTTGATGTAGCGGAGCATTTCCGTTTCGGAGCGGTTCTTGTGGAAGATCGGGTGCTCCAAATACGCGCTGTCGCGGCGAAATGCGGTGGGAAGGGTCTCGTCGATCGCTTCGGCGAGACTTTCCGGCGTGAACGCCGGTCGGCCTTCGATGGCGAACGCTTCGAACAGGTCCGCCGCGTCTTTGGGCCCGACGGTCTCGTCGAGTGAAATCCCGAGGGACCCGTCCTCGAAGTGCCGCAGGTTGATCTTCTTTTCCGCCGCGCGTCCGAGTACGATCTCCCGGATTTCCTTCTTGAGCCGGATCCGGATCGTGTCGAAGACGACTCCGTCGTCGACCTCGTGTCCCAGACGGCGGAGTCCCTCGGCGAGAATGAGGGTGAGCCGCCGGATGCGCGCGGCGATGTCCTTCAAGCCGGAAGGGCCGTGGTAGACGGCGTACATCGAGGCCATCACCGCCAAAAGGACCTGGGCGGTGCAGATGTTGCTCGTCGCCTTTTCCCGGCGGATGTGCTGTTCGCGCGTCTGGAGCGCGAGCCGGAGCGCGGGGCGGCCCTGCTGATCCTTCGAAACCCCGACGATGCGGCCGGGCATCTGCCGTTGAAATTCCGTCTTCGTCGCGAAGAACGCCGCGTGCGGTCCTCCGAAGCCGAGGGGGACGCCGAAGCGCTGCGTGGAACCGACGGCGATGTCGGCGCCGAATTCCCCGGGGGCTTTCAGAAGCGTGAGCGACAAAAGATCCGCTGCGACGATCAGCAATCCCCCGACCGCGTGAATCGCTTCCGCGGTTTTCGCGTAATCCTCGACCCGCCCGTCGGTCGCGGGGTACTGCACCAGCGCTGCGAACGGCTTTGCGGCGTAGGAGAACGCTCCGGGGTCGCCGACGACCACGTCGAGGCCGAGCGGCCAGGCCCGGGTCTTGAGAAGTTGGAGGGTCTGGGGATGGACCGAATCCGACACGAGAATCGTCCGGCGATCGTCGGCGCCTTTCGCGTGAAAGGCCATCGTCATCGCTTCGGCTGCGGCGGTGGCTTCGTCGAGCATCGAGGAGTTGGCGACCTCGAGTCCCGTGAGATCGATGACCATCGTTTGAAAATTCAGAAGCGCTTCCAGGCGGCCCTGTGCGATTTCCGCCTGGTACGGCGTGTACTGCGTGTACCATCCGGGATTTTCGAGGATGTTGCGCTGAATCACCGCGGGAACGACGGTTCCGTAATACCCGGTCCCGAGGTAGGAGCGGTACACCTGATTTTTCCCGGCGATCGCGCGCAGTTCCGCCATCGCGTCCGTCTCGCTCTTCGCCTTTCCGATCGCGATCGGCTTTTCCGCGCGGATGTCCTTGGGCACCACCGCGTCCATCATCGCGTCGAGCGAGGGATATCCCACTGCTTCGAGCATCGCCGCGATTTCTTCGGCGCAGGGCCCGATGTGGCGGTCGACAAAGGCGTCGGGATGGTCGAGACTGGAGAGCGGGGAGGACTTCTTCTCGGTGGACGTGGACACGGGTAACCTCGCGGATTGCGGCGTTTATTCAGGGTACTACTTTCGGGGAGGACCCGGCAATGAGCGCCTTCGGTTCCGATTCGAAGCCTGATTTCGGAAGGGAGGTCTCTGGGTCCTTTGGCTCTTTTCAGCCGTATTCCCCGGCGTTAAACTGAAGCTTAGGGGGTGGAAATTGCGTTCAGAACGATTTTGGGCCGCGGCGTTGGTCGCGCTTTTGTTCACCGGCTCCTGGGTCGCCGGTGAGATCGGCCGCTCTCGCGCCCGTTCCAAGCCCGTACGGGCCCAAACCGCAGCTCCGAAAGACGCGGCGCTCGACAAGCCCGATCCCGCATTTCCTTATATTGTCCGCAGCGGACGCGACCTCGATGAGGAAGAGAGCGCAGCCCTCGCGCGCGCCCTGTACGCCGCCGCCTATTCGAAATTGACCGTGGGAGACGGCGTCGCCGCATTCGAGGGGGGCGGCGTGAAGGCGCCGAAGCAGGCGTCCGCTTTCTGGCATTCGGACGAAAAGCTCGACGGCGTCGACACAACAGCGTCGGCGGCAGCGGAGGAGGCCGGCGAGACCTCATTTTCGCGGGACGATCCGCGTGCCGCGGCCGAGGGTTGGCTCGCGCGCGCGGAGTTTCGCGATTCGGTGGGATATACCGACGCCGGGGAGACGGGTTCTGCGGGAGAGACGGGCGACGGATGGGAGGGAGAGGGACGCGGCGCGGCCCTCTTGGAAAAGCTCGGCGTCCGCTCCGGGGAATTGTCCGGTTTCGACCACGGCAGGCGGCGCGCGTCGGGCGCCGGAAAGCGCGGTGCGGGCGCCCTCGGGACGGCGGGCGCGCCTGAAACCGGCGCCGGCAAGGCGCACACCCAAACGCTTTACATCAACTCCAAAAACGCCGATCTCTTCATGGATCCCGAAGCGATGGAGAGCGCGCCGGACGGGTTCAGCGAAAAGGACCGGCCGAAGGTCGAGGTCGTCTACAAGCTTTTCGGGGAGTCGAAGGCGATCTCGCTGGCGAAAGGTTCCGACCTGATGCGGGGCGAACAAGTCACCTGGTCCGGAATCGAGTCCGAAGACGGCAAATGGCTGCAGGTCGAGGCGGGCGGGATCAGCGCCTGGGTCCGCAAAGAGGATTTAACCGGGGCGGGGTGGCGGAATTGGAACCCGGCGACCGCGAAGGCGTTCGAGATCGGCAAGCTCATGAACGGCAAAGGGCTTATCCAGGTCGCGAAGGAAGCGGAAAGCCGGGTCGGCGACCGGTACGTCTGGGGGGCGAGTTCCCCCGGGCAATTCGATTGTTCCGGGCTCGTGCATTACGCCTACCGCCGTTACGGGATGCAGCTGCCGCGCGTCTCCCGCGATCAGAAGGCCGCGGCGCAGATGATCACCGCCGATCAAATGGAGCCGGGAGACCTCGTCTTCACCGGAAATCCGGTCAAGCATGTCATGATGTATCTCGGCGAGGGTCGACTCGTCGAAGCGATGGGCCGCAAGTACGGCGTCGTGACCTCCAGTCTTTCCGGCCGCACTTCCGGCGGGAAGGCCGTCTATTACGGCACCTTCCGCCACCTTCTGTCGAATAAGTAGCCGAAGGCGCTCAACGCGCTTTTAAAATAGAATGTTGAAGCTTTAAGAGGAGGCGCGCTGATGCGGGACTTGTATCCGGAGATCGAGCCGTACGAAGAGGGGCGGCTTCAGGTCTCCGAACTCCATTCGATCCATTACGAGCTTTGCGGGAATCCCGACGGGAAACCGATCGTCTTCCTGCACGGCGGTCCTGGCGGCGGCATCGAGCCGGGACACCGCCGCTTTTTCGATCCCGCGAAATGGCGCGTGGCGCTTTTTGATCAGCGAGGCTGCGGCAAGAGCGCGCCCTACGCCGAACTGCGCGAGAATACAACCTGGGATCTCGTGTCGGACATCGAGCGGCTGCGCGAGCGTCTCGGCGTCGAACGCTGGACGGTCTTCGGCGGCAGTTGGGGCTCGACGCTGGCGTTGGCCTACGCGCAAACCCATCCGGAACGCTGCCGGGCCCTGATCCTTCGGGGAATCTTCACTTTGCGCCGCAAGGAACTGTTGTGGTTTTATCAGGAAGGCACGAGCGAGCTGTTCCCGGATCGCTTCGAGGCCTATCTCTCCCCGATTCCGGAATCCGAGAGAGGGGATTTGATCGCGGCGTATCACAAACGTCTGACTTCCGCCGACGACCGAGTCCGTCTGGAGGCCGCCTCCGCGTGGTCCGCGTGGGAGGGAGCGACGAGCCGTCTCGTGCCGGACGCCGGAATGATCGAGAAATACTCCGATCCCAAGCACGCCGAAGCGTTCGCCCGCATCGAGTGCCACTACTTCGTCAACAAGGGATTTTTCGAGACCGACGACCAACTGCTGCGCGGAGCCGATAAAATCCGCGGCATCCCCGGCGTCATCATTCACGGACAATACGACGTCGTCTGCCCGCCGACGACCGCGTGGGAACTGCACAAGGCCTGGCCCGAGGCCGAATTCAAGTTGATCCCCGCCTGCGGCCATTCCGTCGCCGAGGACGGGATCCGTACGGCCCTGCTCGACGCGACGGACCGCTTCGCTTCGATTTAGGGGATCGGCGCGAATTCCCGGCGAAGCTTGAGAAAGGGGACGGTCAAGAACAGGAACGCGGCGGCGAATACCGCGCCGGCGACGGTGAAGACGGGCGCGGTTCCCAACCGATCCATCCCCCAGCCGGCGAGCGGCCCTCCCACGAGGAAGGCGGCGCGCACGCCCAGACTCACGACGGAGTTTGCGGTCGCGCGCATGTCGGCATTGACCCGCCGATTGAGCGCGTCGCGCATCACCACGGCGTTGACCCCGCGCGAGAGCTGGAAGGTAGTGCAAAAGAGAGCCCCCCAGGCCGCGTCGGTCCATGCCATCCCGAGATAACCGACGACCGGAAGCAGGGCCATGAAGGAAACGGCGGCCGCGCTTCCCAGCGCCTTCTCGAGCTTGTGCGCGTAGCGCGCCGTGATCGCCACGATCAGGTTGGAAAGGGCCCAGAGGTAGCCGAACCAGGCGATGCCGATGCCGATCGTCTGCCAGTATTTTTGAAACGCCCAGACCGCGATCAAGGTTGCCGTTGCAAACGAGACGGTGTTGAGGATCACCAAGGACAACAGCGCGGAATGGCCGAACAAGGATTTTCGGATATACGCAAG
>PFUL01000020.1 GCA_002790095.1 Elusimicrobia bacterium CG_4_9_14_3_um_filter_62_55
CTCATCCCATTTCCACCCACCGCCCTCCCAACCCCATCCCCGCTATTTTCATTACCCATCAACATCGTTGCGGGGGTGGGGTTGGGAGGCGAATCGAGCTTTACCCGATTCGAGGTGGGTGGAAAATGGGATGGGTTTTTCTTCATAATTCCGCTTTTGTTCGATCTTCGATCGCTTTAAAATCTGTTAGCTTCAGCTAACAGCCGAACTAACACTTCTCAGTCGCTCTTCCGGCGCTGGCGGGACGGCATTTCTTCCGCGGCGCGCTGTCGCAGCGCTTCGGAAAGCAGCACCTCGCGGCGCACATCGCGGACCTCTTTCTTCATGCGCCGGATGCGCAGTTCGTCGAGCGAAACCGCGTCCCGGACCGACACGAATACCGCGATCTTGGGTCGCGGTTTACGCGCGTTCTCAGGCATGTCGGGCATGTATTGCGCATCGAGGTTCTCCACCTCCCGGGCAAAGAGGCCCTACACTCTGCTGTTCGTTTTTTTGGGACTTTTTCCTACGGGGCTAGAGTGTGGCGGGTCCAAATCCCGCTGTTTCTTCCCGCGATCCGCCACACTTTTGGCGCGCCGTTGCCCTTCGATTACGGATTCGTTCGGTCGAACTAAATCCGGACGGCCTCGCTTCATCACCTACGCGTTTGAGCATCAAATTCCGCGCGTTGCTACGGAAGCGTAGAGACAACGGTCGCCGCCGAAAGGCAGGTTCGAAAAAATAGCTGACCAGTGCGTTTCCATTTTGGTAGACTCGGCTATCATGCCTTTACCACCATCCGTTTTCATTTCACTGGACCGAACGAGCGAGACTGTTCTCCAGACATGGCGCAAGGATTCGCCCGGACGCCGCGGCCTTCGCGCAGAAATCATATTACGCGCCGCGACCGGCCACCACAATCTCACGATTGCCCGCAACCTCGGCATCAGCCGCAATACAGTCAAGCTTTGGCGGCGCCGTTTCGCCCAGGAAGGCCTCGACGGGCTCAAGAGCCGGCCGATTCCGGGACGGCCCAGAAAGCACGCGAGGACTCCTTAATCCATGAGCCAATTCCAAGAAGAAGATGGCTTTGAGGCCGACCTCTGGAGCGCGGCAGACAATCTTCGGGCGAACTCGAAGCTAACTTCGTCCGATTACTTTATGCCCGTCCTGGGCGTGATCTTCCTACGCCACGCGGCCAATCGCTACGACGCGGCGAGCGCGCAAATCAAGGATGATCAAGCGGCGGGCAAGATGCCCAAGCGGAAGATCATCGACGGCGACTATATTCGGCGTCGGGCCCTGCCGTTGCCAGAGGAAGGGCACTACGATTGGATTATGAAACGGGCCTCGGCGCACGAGTCCGCCAAGGATCTGCCCAAGCTCGTCTCGAACGCGATGAAGGCGATTGAAGCCCGGTTCGAGCCCCTCAAGGGCGTGTTGCCCAAGGGATACGCAATCTTCGAGCCCCAGGTGCTCGAGGACCTGATGCGCGTATTCAATAGCGAGCAGATCAAGAACGCGACCGGCGATGTTTTCGGGCGCATCTACGAGTATTTTCTGGCCAAGTTCTCGATCCAGAAGGCACACGACAATGGCGAGTTCTTCACGCCCGCCTCCCTCGTCCAGACGATCGTCAACGTGATTGAGCCAGATCACGGAGATGTGTTTGATCCGGCCTGCGGCTCGGGCGGCATGTTCGTCCAGTCGAGCCACTTCATCGAGCACGAGGGACAGGATACTGCCAAGAAAGTCGTCTTCCACGGCCAGGAGAAGAACCCCGAGACGATCAGAATCGCGAAAATGAACCTCGCGGTTCACGGCCTCACGGGGGAGATCACCGAGGGCATCACCTACTACGATCGTCGCGATGACCGTATCGGCAAGTGCTCCTTTGTGATGGCGAATCCGCCCTTCAACGTCGATCTGGTCGATGCCGAGAAGATCAAGAAGGATTCGCGCTTGCCCTTCGGCCTACCCGGAGTGAACAAGGAGAAGAAGGTCTCAAACGGAAACTACCTTTGGATCAGCTACTTTCACAGCTACCTAAACGACAAGGGCCGAGCCGGGTTTGTCATGTCCTCGCAGGCGAGCAGCGCGGGCCACGGCGAGAAGGAGGTCCGGCGCCGCATCGTCGAGTCAGGCGATGTGGACGCGATGATCTCGATCCGGTCGAACTTCTTCTACACGCGGACGGTCCCCTGTGAACTTTGGTTCTTCGACCGGAGCAAGCCCAAGGACCTCCGCGATAAGGTGCTGATGCTCGACGCGAGGAATATCTATCGCAAGGTCAGCCGCAAGATTTACGACTTCAGCCCCGAGCACTTGGCCAATCTTAGCGCTATCGTCTGGCTCCATCGAGGCCAGACCGAGCGGTTCCTGCGGCTTGTCCAGAACTACTTGGCCGCAACCGGTCGCGAAGCCCGGGCCGTGCCCCCGGCGCTCAAGTCGTTCTCCGGGAGCGTCGCGGCCATGCTCACGCCCCTGGACGCGCTTAAGACGCTCAAGCTCGATGCCGTCGGCGAATTCAAGGACGCGATAAAGGTCTTCGACAAGGACGCCGAAGCTCTGGCCAAAGATCTCGCAGCCTTCGCCAAGACGCCGGAAACGAAGGTTCCCGTCTCGACCAAGTTTCAGCATGCGAGGCGCAAGGGTTTCGATCCTCTAGCCGACCGGTGCCGGGGCCTGGTCAAGCAGGTCGACTTGATCTACAAGCTCGCGGCCAGGTCCGTAGACGCGGCGACCGAGGCGTTCGGCAAGCTCGCCAACGGCGAGAAGGAGAAGGTCCCGTTTGATCGCCGAGGCCTGAGCAAGGCCCTAAAGCAGCTCGACCTCGATCGGAAAGCCGCTGTCCACCAGCTACGCCGGACGACCTATTTTCACAAGCAGGCCGCGTGGCTTCTCGACCGTTTCCCTAAGGGCGAGATCGAAGCCGTACCCGGGCTGGTCAAGCAGGTGACGTTCAAGGAGATCGAAAATGCCGACTGGAGCCTAACACCGGGGCGATATGTCGGTGTCGCGCCCGTGGAGGAGGACGAGGATTTCGATTTTGAGCAGGTCATTACCGACATTCACACGGAACTGGCCGATCTGGACAAGGAAGCTATTGGGTTGGCGGCGACCATCCAGAAGAATTTCGAGGAACTGATTTAGTGAAACTCGACACTTTCCGCCTAGATGAACTGGGGACTGTCGCCCGGGGGCGTTCTCGCCATCGCCCGCGCAACGCATCACATCTATATGGCGGCCCCTATCCATTCATCCAGACTGGGGATGTCAAACACTCGGCCCTTTACATAACGTCGCATTCCCAGACATATAATGAGGCAGGATTGGATCAGAGCAAGTTGTGGCCCAGGGGCACGCTCTGCATCACGATTGCAGCCAACATTGCGGAAACAGCGATCCTCGGCTTCGACGCCTGTTTTCCGGACAGCGTTGTTGGGTTCAACTCCGATTCCAAACAAAGCGACGTTCGCTTCATCAAGTATAAGTTCGATGTTTTCAAGAAGCAGTATCAAGCAGTATCCCAGGGATCGACGCAGGACAACCTTAGTCTGGAGAAGCTTTTCTCCTTCAAGCTTGAAGTCCCCGATGTCAATGTTCAGCGCCGGATCGGCGACATCCTCTCCGCATACGATTCCCTCATCGAAAACAACCGCCGCCGTATGGAACTTCTGGAGGACGCGGCCCGACAACTCTACAAGGAATGGTTCGTTCGCCTCCGCTTCCCCGGCCGGGAGCACACAAAGATCAAGAACGGCGTGCCGAAAGGGTGGGAGAGGAAGAATCTTGGCGACTACGCCCCCTTGAATTACGGGAAGGCTCTGAAGGAATCGAACCGGGTCGAGGGAGATTTTCCTGTCTTTGGTTCAAGTGGAGAGGTCGGCAGTCATAACGAAGCCCTTGTCAAAGGCAGCGGTATCATTGTTGGCAGGAAGGGCAATGTCGGCAGTGTCTTCTGGTGCGACAAGCCCTTCTGGCCAATCGATACGACCTACTACATCGCGCCCGAAACCTGCGATCTCTTTCTTTATCATGCTCTTCAACACCTTCCTTTCCAAAATAGCGATGGAGCGGTCCCGGGACTCAATCGCCCCTATGCCCACGCGCTAAAGCTCCTTGTTCCGTCCAAGCAAATCTTGACTTCGTTCTTGGAGACGACCGCCCCCATGTTCCGGCAGGCCAACACCCTCAAGGCGATGAACGAAAAACTGACCGTAGCCCGCGACATCCTCCTACCCCGCCTCATGAGCGGAGAGATCGAGGTGTGAGACGCCCATGATCACGCCGATCAACAACGAGGATCGCCTAGTCCAGGAGACATTCTCGGACTACCTGCGCGACAAGCTCGGCTGGGACAGCGTTTACGCCTACGAAAAGGAAACCTTCGGCCCCGGCGGGACCCTTGGACGCGCCAGCGCTCGGGAAGCCGTGCTCCTGCGCGACCTGACCCAAGCCGTCAAGACGCTCAACCCCGATGTCCCCGCGAAGGCCCAGGCCGAGGCGATCAAAACCCTCACCCACCCGGACTTCTCACGCTCGCTCCTACAGCACAACGAATCGTTCTACCGCCTAATCCGCAACGGCGTCCCCGTGTCATGGCGCAACGAACAGGGTGAGCAGAAGGAAGATCGGGTCAAGGTCATCGACTTTCGCGATAAGAAGAACAACCGCTTCCTCGCCGTCCGCGAACTCAAGCTCCAGGGCCTTCGGACGCCGCACTACAACCGCCGCGCTGACCTGGTCTGCTTCGTCAACGGCCTGCCCCTGGTCTTCATCGAACTCAAGGCCGTCTATCGAAACATCCGCGAGGGCTTTGACAACAATCTGACCGACTACATGACGGATGTAGTCATCCCCCACGCCTTCCACCACAACGCCTTCCTCATCGTCAGCAACGGGGAACGCGCTCGCTACGGTTCCGTGACCAGCCTGTGGGAGCATTTCGCAGAGTGGAAACGCGGCGACGAGAAACAGAAGGGTGATGTCGACGCCAAGATCCTGCTCGACGGGATGCTCGACAAAGGCCGTCTCCTCGACATCGTCGAGAACTTCGTCTTGTTCGACGAGAGCAAGCCGGGCGGGACCCGCAAGATCGTGGCCCGCAACCACCAGGTCCTGGGCGTGAACAACGCCGTGGCCTCGGTCCTGCGCCAAGAGGACCTCAAACGCGAGTTCCCACCCGATAAGCGCCTCCTGCACCGGATGTCCAAAATCAAGGACAAAGACGGCGTCGACCTGCCTCTCATAGAGCGGGCGCATCCCGATCTTGGGCGTCTCGGGGTTTTTTGGCACACCCAGGGCTCCGGCAAGTCCTACTCCATGGCGTTCTTTGCTGAGAAGGTCCGCCGCCTAATCCCCGGCAATTTCACTTTCGTGATCATGACCGACCGGGATGACCTCGACAGCCAGTTGTTCCGCACCTTCGTCGGCTGCAAGGTTGCCGACGCGCATACGCCGAGGGCCGCCTCCGGCAAGGACCTTCAGACAGTGCTCAAGGAGAACCACCGTTTCGTCTTTAGCTTGATCCACAAGTTCAACATCGACCTCGGGCTGGGTGATGCCTACACCCAGCGCGACGATGTGATCGTGATCTCCGACGAGGCCCACCGGACCCAGGCGGGCAAGCTGGCGCGAAACATGCGTTTGGCCCTACCGAATGCTTCGTTCATCGGGTTCACCGGCACCCCGCTGTTTAAGAACGACCACCTGACCCGGCGCATTTTCGGCACCTATGTCTCCCGCTACGACTTCAAGCGCTCGGAGGAAGACAAGTCCACGGTCAAGCTCGTTTACGAGAGCCGGGGCGAGAAGCTCGGAATCGCCCGCAAGGACCTCAATGACCGGATGGCCGAGAAGATCGAGCAGGCAGACCTCGATCCGGACCAGGAAGCCCTGCTGGAGAACCTCCTGGGCAAGGATTATGAGGTTATCACCGCCGATGATCGCCTGGACAAGATCGCTGCGGACTTCGTCGAGCACTGCTCCACGCGGTGGCAGTCGGGCAAGTCCATGTTCGTCTGCATCGACAAGATCACCTGCGGCCGCATGTACCAACGGATCGAGCCCCGCTGGAAGGCGAAGATCGCCGAACTCAAAGACGAGGTCCCGGAAGCCCGGGTCTTGGTCGCGAAAGCGCCGGATGAGTTCGAGCGCGAGCGTGCCGAGAAAGCTCTGGCCCTACTCCAAGGCCGGATCGCCTGGATGGAAAGTACGATCATCGAGATCATCATTAGCGAAGGCCAGAACGAAGTCCGGGACTTCAGAAAGTGGGACTTCGACATTGTTCCCCACCGCGACCGGATGAAGCGGGGCTTCGAGCTTCTGGGCGGAAAGAACATGCCCGTGGACGACGCCTTCAAGGAACCGGAACACCCTTTTCGAGTGGCCATTGTCTGCGCCATGTGGCTGACCGGCTTCGATGTGGAATGCCTCTCGACGCTCTACATCGACAAGCCGATGAAGGCACACACCCTGATGCAGGCGATCGCCAGGGCCAACCGGGTCTATCCGGGGAAGGACTGCGGCATCATCGTCGATTACAACGGGATGCTCAAGAGTTTACGAGAAGCCCTCGCCCAGTACGCGATCGGTGATGAGGAGGACGGAGGTGGTGAAGGCGGCGGAGAAGGCGGGATCATCGCCCCGATCGAGGAGCGCGTAAAGGCCCTGCTCCAGGGACTGGAGGCCGCCGAGGCCCATCTACGGAAGCTCGGTGCCGATCCCATCACCATGATTGGAAAGATCGGGTTCGACAAGATCGCGCTCATCCGCGACGCGGTAAACGCGCTCTACACCTCAGACAAGGCCAAGCGGCGCTTTGAAATCATGGCACGAGAGATCTTCACACGCTTCAAGGCCCTGCTCATGGAGGAAACGGTTTTCCAGTTCGCCGAGCGCCATGACAACCTGGAGGCGATCTACAAGAAGCTCACCGAACGCCGGGATAGGGCAGATGTGACCGAGTTGCTCAAGGAACTCCACCGGATCGTCAACGAGGCCATTCAAACGGCGGGCAACGGCAGCGACCAAGCCAACGGACTGACCGTGGACCTCAGCAAGATCAACTTTAAGAAGCTGCGTGATGAGTTCGCCAAGAAAGTCCGCCACAAGGGAATCGCCCTCCAGGAGATGCGCGATATCGTGGAGAAGCGCCTGCGGATCATGCTGGAGCGCAATCCCCTGCGAATGGACTACTATCGAAAATACCAGGAGATCATCGCCGAGTATAACCAGGGAAAAGATCGCGCTACGATCGAAGAGACGTTCGCCAAGCTCATGGAACTTGCCCAGACCATGGACGAAGAGCAGCAACGAACGGTCGAGGAGAATCTCTCCGATGAGGAGTTGGTGATATTCGATTTCCTGATGCGTGAGAAACCGTATCTGAGCGACCGCTCTGCGGAGGCTTCACTCGTCAAAGAAGGCTCTGATTCGAACCGCCGCGCGGGTAAGCCTCTCAAGAAGACGGAGCGCGAGCGGCTCAAGCAGGCGAGCCGGGACCTGTTCGCCTCTCTGACCAAAATCCTCGCAACCATGGAACGCTGGACGCAAAACGCCCAGACCCAAGCCGAGGTCAAAGTCTTTATCCTGGACGAACTCTACAAGTCCCTGCCGAGGCCGCCGTTTACGGAGGCAGAGACCTCGAAGTTGGCGGACCAAGTCTACGACTACGCCTGGCAGCGCAGCATTCACGGCGGCTTCGCCCGGAGTTCCCATCATGCGTAGTTCTCGCTTTCTGAAGGCGACCGGAGGTTCCAATGGCGATTCCTGATTACCAATCACTCATGCTTCCGTTGCTGGAATTCGCCGCAGACGGAAAGGACCACACGAACCGCGAGGGTATCGATCACCTCGCCCAGAGCCTAGAGCTGACCGAGGACGAACAGCAAGAACTCCTCCCAAGCGGCCAGCAACGCCGCTTTGATAACCGCGTTCAATGGGCTCGATCCTATCTAAAGCAGGCAGGACTGCTGGAGAATCCGGCCCGCGGCACGTTTCGAATCACCGATGAGGGCAGGAAGGTCTTGCAGTCCAAGCCCGAAGCGATCAACATCAAATTCCTCAAACAGTTTGAGAAGTTCAAGGATTTCCAGAACCGTTCGCACAAGAACGGCACCGGCAAGGATGATGCCTCCACAGATGAGGCCAAGACAACGCCTAAGGAAGTACTCGAGGAGAACTACGAGAAGCTTAAGAACGAGCTTGCCGCAGAGCTGCTCGATACGGTCAAGCAGTGCTCACCCAAGTTCTTCGAGAATCTCGTCGTCGAGCTCTTACTTAAGATGGGCTACGGCGGCTCGCGCAAGGAGGCGGGCATGGCCGTCGGACGCAGCGGCGACGGCGGAATCGACGGCATCATCAACGAGGACCGCCTGGGGCTCAATGTGATCTACATCCAGGCCAAGAGATGGGAGAACACCATCAATGATGAGCAAATCAGGACCTTTGTCGGGAGCCTGGCGGGAAAGAACGCGGCTCGCGGCGTCTTCATCACGACTTCGGCGTATACTCAGCGAGCCAGAGATTATTCTTCGGGTATCCAGCAGAAGGTCGTACTCATTGACGGAGAGAAGCTCGCCGACCTCATGATCGAGCACGGCGTCGGCGTTAGCACGGTCGCCGCCTACGAAATCAAGAAGATCGATGCGGACTACTTCGCTGAAGAATAGTGGAGACCTCGTCGGAGAACTCGAAATGATGTTCCCCGGTGGGCCGGCCGCCCAGTTGAGGGCGAGGGCGTGAATCACTAAACCATAATGTCTCGGACAAACCGTTCGGCAGTGATTAGGCGCGGGCTTGGCTATCAAGATTTATGCGGTTTTAAACTTTGCCTGGACCTTCTCAAGGCGCCAGACGAGTACTCTTGGATTCAATTCGAGACCGCGCCTGACGGCACGACGGGCCAATTCTACCTAGACGACATCGTTCTTCTTCATAAGGACGGCACGCACACCTTGATTCAGGTGAAACACCGGGAACATCCGGATACGGATCCCTGGACCTGGAATCAACTGCTGTCGCAAGATAAGGACTCAGCCGGGAAGCCAAAGAGCTCCCTCATTCAGAAATGGGCCCTTTCCATAAACAAGGAAGGGCTCAAGCTGCGACTCGGGAAGCTAATAACCAATGGCCGTGCCGATAGCGAGCTCACCGAAGCCATCAAGGACGGCAAGATCGATGTTGTTCTGTTGAAGGCCACGCAAGTCTCGACTTTCGATCTGTTGGTCAAACAACTTGGTAGCGAAGCCAGCCTGCGAGACTTCGCGACCAAGTTTGCATTTTTATTTTCCCAACCTGATATCCAACCCCTCGAGGATCAGACGCGTCTTGCACTGTCGAAAGGCTTCGGGGCCACTGAGGCTGGAATCGATCACCTCCTTCGGGAAATCATTGAAGAATGCCAAAAGAAAACCACGGCGCCCTGGGATATACAAGCGATCATCTCAAAGTGTGAATTCGCCAACCCGAGGCATCTGAATGAAGAATTCACTGTGCCATCCGATTTTCAGGTCTTCGACCAAGAAGCTCACGCCGCCGCTCTCGGGCTGATCAAGGCGATAAGAGGAGGCGTTCAAGTCTTCTGCGGCAGCCCTGGTTCCGGAAAGAGCACATATCTAGCCTGGTTAGCGAAGACGCTCAAAGCCAGTGGCGTCGTGGTCCTTCGCCACCACTACCACATCAACCCGACCGATCCGAAACCGCTCGAACGCATTTCTGCCAAGCGCGTGATTGAGGCACTAAAAGCCCAATGTCGCGACCAATATGACCTTCTCGGTCCCCTGGCTGTCCAAAACGCGGATCGTGTGGATCTCTCCGATTTCCTTGGCCAGATCGCTGCGGCGTCGTTCAAGGCTGGAAAGACGACCGTCCTGATAGTCGACGGACTAGACCACGCGCTGCGATATGAAGATAGCCAGCAATTGAAGGCTCTGCTCTCAGAAGCTTGCGTTCCGCAGGATGGCTTGTGGATTTTTCTCGGAACACAGGCCGTTGCCAAGGACCATCTGCCGCAGATCGTATTCGACAAGTGCGCCGAGGCGTCTTGGATTAGGATTCCGGGCCTGACAAAGGAAGGTGTCAGCGAGATTGTCAAAACCAATCAATGTGGCCTAAAGCTTCCAACGGAACAGTGGCAGCTGACAGCGCTCGACAATCGCATCTGGGCTCTCTGCGCCGGGAATCCTCTTCATCTCCGGTATACCATCAGCGCGCTTGCGCTAAAGCGTGCAGCGCAAGTGACCGAATACGATTGCCAGGACCTTCTTGCCTACGATGAAGACATCGCGAAGTACTATGACGCGCTTTGGCGCAAGCTGCCTGCTGTAGGGAAGTCTCTAGCACTCTGCCTCGTAATTGCGGCGTTCGAGCCGACTGAAGACCAACTTTGCGGGCTAGCCAGCGTACTGAAATTTAGACCAGACGAAACCTCGGCGGGCCTCGCCAGCATCCTGCACCTGCTTCAAAGGAAAGCCGGGCGTCTAAAGATTTTCCATAACAGCTTTCGGCAATTCCTTGTGGACGTGGAAGAGTTCTCTCAGCAGAAGGATGCACTAAGACTGGGCCTGCGCGACTGGCTCGCAGCAAGTGGTTTTGTGGACCTGAAATGGGCTCACCTTAGGATTCTCAATTATCAGCTTGGCGACCCAGCCTCCTTGCTCGAGATCGACAGAGATTGGATCGTCGACGCGATTGCCTGGCCCAGGCCGTATCACCAAATTGACGAGCAGCTAAAGCTGGCCGCCGAAGCAGCCTTTAAGTCAAAAAAATTTGGAGCCTGCCTCAAGTTTTCGATGCTTCGTCAATACGTTGCGAACGTGACGGATGCCAGTAGGAGCCCGGAGTATGTCGATGCGTGGAACCTTGCATACAGGCTAAGGCCAAGCAGCGAATTTGACATTCAGTTGGGCGCATTTACCCCAAAGCAGTTGGTTGCGTTGAGCCAGGTGGCGTATCGAGCTGGACGGTTCGCCGAAATTGAGGACGACGCGATCTCTGCGCTAAACGACCACCATAATGACCTCCGGCATCGCGCGCAAGGAGAGATTGGAGGAACAATTCCGGAAGTAGCACGGGCCGCGATCGATATCATCATCTGCGATGAGGCGTATGAAACGGAAAAACTGATCGAATACCTTCGGAACTATTCGTCATCGGGATGGGGCCCAGCGTTAGTTGGGTGCTTGGCGCAAAAGCTAATTGCGCTCGGCCGCCTTCCCGCGCTTGTTGCCTTGTCTAAGTACACATTGACGCCTGAGGAGCGATACGAGTTTCTTCGCGTGTGCGCGAAAGCAGCCTTCCGTACTGGCGAAAAGGCCATTGACGGTGTGTTTGACACCGCGGACAGAACAAGACTGCATCCCCTCGCTAACCTCTACTGCGAGCTTACGGGGCGCCCCGTCGGGATAGGGCCGATTCTGACGCCGCATACCGCATTGCCAGACCTAGTCCCCGAGTACGATTCCGGGCATCGGGATAATCGCGCGAATAGTCTTTCCGAAGGATTTATCTTGGGCATCGTATGCGGACTGTCGGGTAAGGAAGCCATTGTCGATAAGTGGAACGCGGAGGCTGAAGATACATGGTCTCATCAGGCCTACTCTACGTTACTCTCTGAGGGTGTCGTCATTGGGCATCAACTCAAGGCTGAGACACCTCTCGATGTCGCCAGTCCTGCCAAGGCTGCCGATACGATTCCCGTCCTGAACTGGCCGCGAGATCGAGAGAGGCTTGAATACGAGCACTCACTACGGCTCGCAATCCGCAAGATGTGCGGCGTCATGCTGGCGCTAATCCGATTCCAGGGCCGAAAGGGGGCGCTCTCGGGTGCCGAGGTCAATGCGTACCGTGAGAGTAAGCATTTCGGATCACGACTCTTTATCGATCTGCTGGACCACCGCGGCGAAGCGTTGCTCGAAAGCGGCGAACTCGACGGTGTAATTGCGGATGAGATCGATACCATCCGGCGCTCCCAGGACTCATTCTCGGAAAGAGCTAGCGAGGCGCTGAAGTTGGCTCGCTTGGCGCGCACTCATAACGACGAAAAGCGGGCAGGGGAACTTCTCAAGGTAGCCTGCAACTACTTGATTTCATATGGAGGTCATAAAGATCCATTCCTAGATCGGGTTATGGATAGCATTCGGATCGCCCATCGCGGCCGGCCTGCAAACACGAAACGCTACCTCGATCGGGTCGCGCCCCTGGCTCTGGGCATTCGCGAATATACCGACGGAGATGACACGCGTTATTTCCCCGAGTATCTCGCCGATCTCCTCGCAGATACATTGCAGGAGTATCTGCCGGGCTATTTTATCGATCAAGCCGGCCGCGAAGATTACTATTTGGCCGAACGGGTGTTCTCTTCTCTAATCCGAGCCATAAGCCTAAAGTTACCGGAGAACCAAGGCGTCGCAGCCACAGCGCTCGACCGTGACTCGCACCAGGAGCTAAAGAAGAGAGCCGCCGCAGCGGAGGCGGAAGCCAGCACAGTTCTTGCCTCGATTCAGCATCAATTTGGGGGCTTCCATTTCGAATCCCAAAGTGAGGGGTCGTCAGGGCTCCCGACATTCACGGAAGCGGAGCTGGCCGCAGTAGCTATCCCGGACATTGACGCGAAGCTGGGCAATCTTGACCATTGGCATAGAGCCCGATTCCTTTCGCGCTGGGTCCAGGTTCAGCGGCGCCTAAAGCCGGGTGCCGAAGAAGAGCTGCTGTCGATTATCGAAAGGTTCGTCGATCAAAAAGCGATGAGCCAAGTCGACAGCGAGACCCTCGACGCCGCGTTTGAACTTGCGCTTCCTTGCGACCGCGAAAAGGCCTTTCAGTATGTGACCTGGGCCCAAGCGAATGCGGTCGGCTGGGAGCCCTTCTTCTCTAGCGCCGAAGGGGCCCGCAGTCGCTGGAAATTCGTTCAAGACAACTTTCCTGATCGTTACCTGGAATTCTTCGAATTGAGCATAGAGCGAAGCGGCCGACGCTATCGCCAAGAAACGAGCTACTTCATCGCTGCGCCCCGCAGCATTGAGTTCTTCGCGATGTTTGGTCAGTGGGATTGGGTTGAGGATATCACGAGCGCAGCGGTGGACCTCGTCTGCTCCTTGATCATCGATACGGTATCTGCGACTTGCCCTTGGCTTAACGACCCGCCAATCGGCGGATTGCCGGTGCTCCTCCGACGCTTGACCTGGCCAAGCCCCCTGGTACGTGAAAGAGCGGCCAGCAGCCTAACAGACCTCTTGCTTGACGCAAGCACCGCAGGCACTACGAAGCAAGGGCTGCTCGATTGGATTGCGGCCCAAAAGCTGGAGTCTCTGGCGATCCTGGGCCTTTTGCCGTTTGCAAAGGCTGCGCCGCTGCTCCCAGGCGGTAGTGCGAGCTTTACCTCTGCAGAATTGGCGGGCACAGTGAATGCAAATTCTATCGTTATTCAGATGGTTATTGAGTATATCGCCAAACACCTCGGGGAAACCTACGCCAGGAATCCTGTAACGCCAGCATCGACCCGTGCCGCCGGGGGGTATTCTCCTGGGAAGTTTTTTGGAGAGACAATTTCCAGCTTCCTTCCGCCGGCGTATCTTATGCGTGCCCAGAAGGTACAACGTCAGGCACGGGATCAATTCGTCGCGGATTGGGCTAGCACCGCGGAGTCGTTGGCCGCAAGTATCGGGCTCGAGCAAGACTCCAGCGTCCTGGAGTTTATGGGAAGGCAGGACGACCCCCATCTCGTAGCAATGTCAACGCGTCAAAGTGAAGTTTTCCGATCAGCATTTCTGCGTTGCTTGACCGATTACTTCAATGCTGGAAAATTAAATGAAGAAGTTTTCCTGGATTATGCCCTAGACACGCTTCCAATCGACTTGTCTCTTTGGCGCGTGCACCCCAACCGCCGGCCCAGCTGGTGGCCCAACGGGAAAATTGAGGGGCTTTCCCGAGAGGCAGTAGTCGGACTTTCTTATGAAGATGAGCTCGGGCGGATAACAGCGCAGGATCGTGAGCCCAAGATCCTAGCGGCCGGTGGTCGAGTGACCGACGCTCCGGATAGCGCCGTTGCAGCTGAGATGAGGATCATTGGATTCGGTTATCGGATTCTAGGCACAAAACTGCCGTCGGCAGAGCAAGTGTGGGATTATCTGGCCCGGTTGCCGTGCGAGTTGACCCCGCCATCCATTTTGAGTCTGCCCATCGCACACTTAGAGTCGGGCGCCAACCATCTGCCTTCAGCTCTGAAGTCCGAAACGATCGAGCAGGCGGAAATAACATCCCTTTGCGGGTCATACGCGTTTTCTTCCATGCCAAGTTGGCAATGGTTTAGATTCTATTATGGCGCTCCGTACGGATTAAGCAAACACGAATTTCCGGCACAGGAAATCAGGCTCGGTTCTGATCGGTGGAGTTTTTCCGAAGCCGGAAGAGAGATTGGTGCCGCCAGTGACTGGACGGATGGGGTCCTTGACCGAGAGAGGCAGGGGATGCCTCCGCCCTGTGGTCATTATCTTCAAGTCGAGGGCTCGTACCTGGACAGCTTTTTGCGACGCACCGGTCTACGCCTGGGCTACGTTGTGCAATTGAGGGTGCGAGTGAAAGAGGAGTCATTTGGGAAGAAGCCGAAAGAGTATGAATCCGTCAGGCTCCGGAATATTTCACCTATTATCACTCCATTGGGATGATTCGCTTGAATCGAGGCCAGAGACGTCGACATGATTTTCTTCTTCATGAAGGGGCTTAAGGCGGGTCGGGCGTAATTTAGAGGAAACGAAACCATGCCGATACCCAATCCAAGTACTGACCCCACCGGGTTTCTAGGCTGGTCGCATAAGTTCACCGGGTTGGTCGTAGATAGCCAAGGGATGATAGGTTCCGGGCTCCTGGTAGAACACCGTAATCAATATCCGGCATTCCTGACGGCAGTGCACGTCGTAATCCAGGCTCTGCGTGCCAGCGAATTTCGGGTTGCATTGTTCGATGGTCCTGATAGGGTCCTGACGCCGAGCGCAATCCGCTTTGCAAAGGGATCTGACGCTGCACTCCTCTCATTTGAGAAGGCTAAAGTTGCAGGGATGCTGAGCTTCGCGGATTGGGGAGCGCTCACCTATCCAGATGCGGCCCAAGGAGAGACAGCCTTTTGCATTGGCTATCCGGGAGAATTAAGCAAAAGCGGCGACCCCACGACGCAGAAGAAGGGAACGGTTTTTGGAACCGTGCTGGCTGCGGAAGTTCAATCCGGCTTGTCGCAGAATTTGGTGCATGCCGTTATCGCGCGAGGTCCCGCCATGCCAAGATCCTTTGGGGGCATGAGTGGGGGGCCTGTCATTGGCGATGACGGTCGCCTCTTGGGAATCAACACGGCCGAGGAGCAAGCTGATCCGATGAAGGCCCATATTTTCTTTACGCGACGGAGGGACTGGGAGGATCTTGCGAATCCCTATTTGCAACCAGCCGGGAGTCCGACGGACTATTGGAAGTATGACGAGAAGTTCTCCATTGACCTTGAGCTGCCACACCCAGCTACCGGAAAACCAATTGCCCAATTCCGAGCAAACTTCTTTGGCAGGGTATTGATCTCCGAAAGCGCCCGCGATAAACCGCTTGGTGCGTTGGGCATGATCAGCCACATGACAGTGGATGGCAGCCGCTTTCCAATTAATATCGAAGTGGTCTACGGGTTAGCCGATAGCGAGGACAAATCGTCGTGGGAGCAGGAATTCAAGTATCAGTGTTCTTTGATTGTTTCTACCATGGGCTTGAAGGCCGCTCCCTGAATCTTATGGCGAAAATTGGCCGCAATGATCCTTGCCTCTGCGGCAGCGGCAAGAAGTATAAGCGGTGCCATGGCGGCCTGTCGGAACCCAACGCGACATTCTCCAATGCATCACCTCCGGCAGCGCTTGAAGTGCAGCGTCGTCGGCATCAAGGCGAAGGACGACCTAGTAATGCGCCGCGAGGCCACGCGCGGCACCCGTAATGAGCAACCGCGCCAAAGGCCACCAGTCCCACCCGCCACCTCCCGCCCGAGCGTCCCCACGCTCATCGCCCTCCTCCCGAACCCGGCCGACGGCCCTTTTGGCGTCCTGTCTTGTATGCCGGCCGGAAAAGATGCGTTTTAACGCGAATCCAGGGTGGAATCTTCCCTTTCTTTAATGTATGCTGTGGGCCCCCGCTCAAAGTATCTCGGGCATGAAGCCCGGGCTTTTTTGTGTCCGCGTGGGGACGCATCGCGGCGAAGTCGTACTATCTGACGGCTTTCTGTTACGCCGATCGTCGGCGAAAGTCCGCTAAGGCTTTAACAGCTTCCGGTGTGTCGAATGCTTCTAGGGCTTGAGCTGCGTTTTCCGCCACCCGACCCTCCCGATATTGAAGTGCTTTAATGAGATGCCCAACAACAGCGGGCCCCATGCGTCCCATCGCACGGATGGCCATTTTGGCGACCGTATGGTGTGGGTCGGAAAAAGTCTGAGCAAGGGCAGGAATCACTTCTTCCGTTATCGGACCCAAACGTTCTAAGGCCAGCATCGCGGACACCCGGATGAATCGATCCTCATCCTTGAGTTTTTCAATCAGCAAGGTTGCGAGTTCTCGCTTCAGAGGATCATCAAGGTCTACAAGCTCATCTAAGGTATTCTCGTGGCTTTCCTTTTCTGAAAAAAGCCGGCGACAAAGAGCTGCAAGTTCATCGCTCATGTGATATCAATCCGCCTTTTTTCTCGGGTGAGCGATTATCCCCTCCGGACCTCGCGGTGGATTCAGTGGAATGAGATCATCCAAATCGGCAAACTGGTCACACTGCCCGCCGTGTGCCTTGGTCCACCAGAATCCAAGTTCCACGACTACCACTCCATTTACAAAACCCTGACATTTGTATACGCATTTTTGAACTTTCTGAAAGAAGCCGCGGCCGCAGGCTATACGGTCGTGCTTTGCTTTATCGGAATTGAAGGCGCGGTCACTCGTTTCCCGCGGACCTTGAGGAATCTGGCCGTGAACTTATTGAAATATTTATGGGCCCCGGATGGCGGCATCGTGTCGCTATTTTACCAATTCGACCGGCGATCGCGCGGCCGCGGTTGTAACGCGGCGCCGGCGTCGAACACTTACCTCTACCATGGAAGACAACGCCCTGACATGCAGACGGTGCAATTATCAGTCCGGAGGCAACGACGGCGGCTGGCGGCGCTGCGAGAAATGCGCGATGCTCTGGTGCCCGAAATGCGTCCCCGAACACGGTCGGTGTTCCAACTGCGTGGGAGGAACGCTCACGGCGGTATGATGAGCGTCGCGGGACTTGCGCCGGTGTTCGCCGCCTTGCTGGCCGCCGCTGCGGCCCAGGCGGCGCCCGCGCACCTCAACGGCTTCGAGCTGGAAGGATCTCTCGTGCCGGCCGCCGATATCCATCGCGGCGGCCCGCCCAAAGACGGGATTGCCGCCTTGACCGATCCGCGCTTCGTCTCGGCCGCCGACGCGAAGCTCTCCCCGGAGGACCGCGTCGTCGGCGTGGCGTTGGGCGGCGTGGCCAAGGCGTATCCGATTCGCATCCTCAACTGGCACGAGGTCGTTAACGACGCCTTCGCCGGGCGCCGGATCGCGGTGACCTACTGTCCGCTCTGCGGCACGGCGATGGTCTTCGACGCGGTCGCGGGAGGGCGTCGGCGCGCGTTCGGCGTTTCGGGCCTGCTCTACAACTCGGATGTGCTCCTCTACGACCGGGAATCCGAAAGCCTCTGGTCGCAGGTCATAAAGCAGGCCGTCAGCGGGCCGGCGAAGGGGACCGCCCTGAGCCAGATTCCCGCCCGGCACACGACCTGGGAGAAGTGGCGGCGCGCGCACCCGGAAACGACCGCGCTCTCGTTCGATACCGGATATCGGCGCGACTATGGGAGCGACCCCTACGCCGGCTACGAAAAGCAGGACGCCGTCTATTTCCCGGTGCGCCTAGACGACCGTCTCCACCCCAAGGAGTGGGTGCTCGGCGTCGAACTCGGCGGCGCGTCCAAGGCCTATGTCCTTGAGAACTGCCCGAAGTCGTTCGCCGACCGGATCGGCGCAGCCGAGATCGAGGTGCGCTGCGACCGGCGCAGCCGCTCTGCCTACGCCGTGGATGTCGAGGGCAAAGAACTGCCGACGGTGCAGGCCTATTGGTTCGCCTGGGCCGCTTTCCATCCCGCTACGAAAATCGTAAAAATGTCGGGAGGCAAGTAAGGAGGCATCATGCATGGAGGAATTCTTTCCCGGCCGCAAGAGCGCCTGCAAGCGGCCTTGTTCTGCTTAAGATTGGGCATCGGCGTGTTTTTCGTTCTTTGGAGTCTCGACAAGCTCCTCGCCCCCGAGTCCACCGTTAAGATTTTCTCGCACTTCTACAAGACCCCGCTCTCGACGACGGGCGCCTACGCCGTCGGCAGCTTGGAACTGGCGCTGAGCCTGGCCTTTCTCGCGGGACTATGGAAACGCTGGACCTACGGGGCGGTCCTGGTCCTGCACGGGATTTCGACGCTGTCGAGTTATTCGCAGCTTCTGTCCCCGTTCGGGAAGAACCATCTGTTCATCGCCACAATCCCGGTGCTGGCGGCCTGCGCGGCGCTGTATCTGCTCAGAGACGAGGATCGGCTCTGGACGCTCTAGACGAAAGGGGCGCCGTCGCGACGCCGATCACGACGGCGCCCGAATCGAGTCTCGCGGGCGTTCCCGAAATGAGTGACGATAAGCCCCGCGGCGTTACGGGTCGCGTAACGAAACGCGCGCCGCACACACTCATCAGCACAAATAAGGAGGAATCCCATATGCCCAAAACGCCGTACGCCCACGAAGGACAGGAAGCCGCCGAAGCGACGCCCGTGTACGCGAATCTCAAGAAAGGTTTCGGCATGGTTC
>PFUL01000050.1 GCA_002790095.1 Elusimicrobia bacterium CG_4_9_14_3_um_filter_62_55
ACGCCCATGATACAAGATCTTGGCGAGGATGCGCTCTGGCGCCGGCCGCGTATAGGGACTAACCTAATTGCGATGACGCGATTCGGCGCGATCACCGCGGCTTGCCTCGTCTGCCTTACCGTCGCCGCGTTCGCGGACGAAAACGCCGTTCTGGAAAAGAAGAAGGCCGCCGCGAGCAAGGCGAAAAGCGGCTCGGCATCCGGAGCAGGCGTCTCGAAAACCGCCGGGAAGTCGGCGTCCAAACCGTCCGCGATCCCTTCGAAGAAAATGTCTCCCAGCGAAGCCAAGCTGCGGGCGGAGATGAAAATAAAGCTCGGGAAAGAAGGCTACTTGAAGTGGCTCGAGGAGCGGGAGGGCGCACTCTCAGGAAAGAAGCAGGTCCCGGCGCGCGGCGCCCCGAACCGAGCCTGGACGAAGCCGGAGGATTTTCAGGTCGAAGGAATCGACTACGGCGACGCCGGCGGTTCCGGAAACACCCCGACCGCCCCCGCCGATGCGCCGCTGGAGCGGGATTCCGACTCGGCCGTTCGCTCCGCGCTTTCCGGTTCGTCGATGATGAAGCAGTGGGAGAGGACCCCCGAGGCGCTGGGGGATCTGAAGACGGCCGGCGCGCGCGTGCCGCTACCTCCGTCCGACCCGGGAACCCCGTCCGGCCTCGTCGCCGGGGCGTATTCGGGTTTCGCCGCCTCGTACCGGCGAGAAGGACTGCAGGTCGGTTCGGACGCGGACGGACGCCCCCGGATCGAGACGCTGAAAGGGGAGGCCGCGACGCCGGCCCAGATCGCGCGGCTGCGCGCGAGGCTTGCGGCGGAGCCCCGCGCGCTGCTCAAACGCCCCGATTTCTTTCAGGTGCTCCCGCGTCCCCGCTTCAACGCGCTGAAAGCGGCGTACCGCGCCTCCCCGGCGCTGCGCGAGGGCGCGTTTCAAGACATCGCGATGAGCCCGCAGGGGCGCGATTTTTCCTGGTCGCGCTCCTGCCACGCGTTGTCGGGTGGCTGCAACCCCGCCTCGGCGCTTGCGCATTACTCGCGCGGTGATTTCGTCGCTCCCGAGACGCTCAACGGCGTTTATGAACGCGTCGAGCAGGACGACGAGGACGCGCTCGAAGTCGAGGACGATGAGGATCTCGATTGGCTCGACGAGGATTGGGACGACTACACCGAAGAAGAGGAGCGCATGGCCGACGCCGCGGACCATGCGCGGGGAAAGCTCTCCGGGGGAGTTCTCGCGCGGGCGGCCGGCGCGCTGAAGGGGCTGCTCGGACGGGCGGGACGGATTTTTGGAGGCGGTTCCTCCTTCGCGAGCGGCGAAGCGGCTTCCGTCCGGCCGGTTCCGGAGGCGGCGTCCGAGGAGTCCTTCTCCGCTGACGCGGGAGCGGGGGTCTCGCCGGGCGGGGAGAGCGGGAGCGCCCGTCCGCGCCGCGCTTCCTCCCCGGCTTCGCGCGCGGAAATCCCCGCCCGAGGGCCGCTCACGCAAGAGCGCCCGCCCGTCTCGGGACGGGCGCTGCTGTATCTCGCCTGCGCCGCCGGCGCTCTGGGCTTTTTCCTACTCGGCTTTGCCCGCCGGGGCTGAGGGCTTTCCGCTCCCGCCGCATTTCATTCCCGGTTCGCATTTGCTGCGCGGCTTGGGCGCCTTCGGCGGCTTTTTCGGCGCCGCGGGGCATTTGAAAACTTTGTGATACTTGCTCTTGTTGCATTCCTTCAGAGCCTTCGAGTAGGTGCCGTGAATTTTTTTGAGCATTTCCAGATTTTTCTTTTCCTCGACGGCCCAGCCGGGATCATCGGAGGGCTGCGCGTGCTCCGCTAATCCCTCGTAGTCGGTTTCGGCTTTCTTATGGGCCTTTTCGTAGAAGGCGAGCGTCTTCGCGAGTTTCGCGTGCTTTTGCGCGTCGTATTCCCGGATGTCTTTGACGATGCCGCTTTTCTTGGCTTCTTCCTCGTAGGCGTCGAAATTCCGTTTCGCGCAGCGCTTCAGGACGACCTCCGCGCCGCCTTTCTTGACGAGACCGTCGCATTTGATCTCCCCGGCACCCTCGCCGGCGAGCTTCTTGCGCACCGTGAAGGCTTGGTCCTCGGCGCTTCCCTCCTGCGCGTGTCCGGAACTTGAGACGAACAGCAAGAGCGACAACGACAAGATCGATCGGGCTCGCATGGAAGGCCTCCTAGGGTTTTGGCAAGGGTAGCCTCCGGGATGTTTTCCGTCAAGAGTACCGGCCGGTGACGGCGCGACACCCGAGTTTTTGTGAGAACGATGGCGCTTTATCAATGCTGTCTTACTCCAGGTTTCCCCACTTTCAACGAGGAGAGGAATTTGTTTCGGCCTGACGGGTCGATGCTTCGGGTTTTGAACGGCCAAAACCCGAAGTCCGAACGGCAACGACAAAAGGCCGCTCCCGCGCGTCTCTCGCCTGCCCGCGTCTAGCCGGAAGAATTCAAAGCAACGTCGTTCGTTAAAGTTCGCGCGGGAGCGCCAAGCCGTTTCCGTTCGAGTTCGCGTGTTTTCGCGACAGCGAAAACCGCGAACGACGCGCCCAAAGCGCGTAAGCTGCGCCGTTTTTGAGAAGCCCCTTTGAAGCGGCGAGCACTGAGTTCTGGGTGCTTAAAAAATCGAATATTCAGAGAAATGTAATAAAATACAGCATTATTTGCATCTCGCGCGAGATGCAAAAAGCGCTTTTTTCATAACGCTTTTTGAAAAAATCCGATTTTGCTTTAGACTGGACCGCCCGTCAGGCCGAAACCTATGCGATGGGTCCCTCGTTGAAACTGGGGAAACTTGGAGTGAATTCCCCCTTGCGCGGGGAAAAAGCCGGGGGTATATAAGCGTTATGGCCAAAAATCCCCTATGGAAACGCGCAGAGGAATTCGCTGTCCGCTATCGGGACGGGGATGGGTCCGTGACCGAGGAGATATTCCAGGTCCACAAGGACTTGCTTTATCCCCAGTTTCAGTCGTGGTTCGGGTCGAAGAAGGCCAAGGGCGGTATGCGAAGCGGCTACATCGACGCTGACGACGGATTCCAGGTCTTCATGGGGCGCCTCTGGCCTGCTTTGAGGCGCTATCAGGAAGGCAACTATCGCGCATACGCCCGCACCATCGCCCGAAACGCTATCCTCGATGTACTCGGACGCGGGGATACCTACAAACCGGAAAAGCGGAAAGAAGGTGATCCGGATCCTACTCGCGAAGAGAAGTACAAGCGCGCCATCGAGAGTGAGGAAGAAGGCGCTCCGAGCGTTTTCGACGCGAAACCTGATCGTACCGAGCCGTATATGCCGCTCATCATTCGGGCCGTCCTTAACGACATCTTGGCCGCCGTTCGGCGTCTAGCGAAAATCGGGAACACCCCCGCGCGGAAGGCCGGCGATCATGCGGACGCGTTCGTTTTTCGCATCCTGCTCGGGTTTAATGAGAAGGACATGCAGGGGGCGTTCGGCTGGGAGCGTTCCCGGACCGCGAACAATTTCGCCCGCGGACTGCAGGCGGTGCTTGAATTTCTACACGACACCGACGGCTATGCCGAAATTTCGCTCGCCGGACTCAAAGAGGTGTGTAAACAGCGGTTCCGCTTGAGCGACCGGGACCTGGAAACGATCAAGGACGAGTCCGAACGCCGCGCGCTGGAGGCCGCCGACCGCTTGAGCGTCGAGGCGTCCGGGAATCCCGTTTCGTGGGAGGATTTCGCCTACGAGGTCGGGCTCCCCGTCGAAGAGGCGCTTGCGTTGTTGCGGAGGGCGATTTGCTCTCTCGCGAAGGCGCGCCTGCGCCGTCGCGGCAAGAAGCCCCCGGCCGAACTCCCTCAGAAAGCCGACGCATGGCTATGGGAGGTCGCGGGCGAGGCGCTCAAGAGTTTTCCGCTTCCACGGGCGGTTACCCGTGACGAGGCCCCGGCCGAAGACCTCGAGGAGCTCGCGCACCTCGCGGCGCTTTCGGTTCAGATCATGCACCTGGGCACGGGTTCGGTGCCGGTCCCGAGTTTCGGCCAGCTCTTAATGGAGAAAATCCCCGTCGAATCCATCGCCGAGGAAGCCGGGGCGTTGGGACTCTCCGAGGACGGTCTCGAGGGATTGTTATGCGACCAAGGCTTGAATTTGGTCGACGACGCCCTTTTGAAGAAGATCGAGGCGCGTTACGGAATAACCCGGGAGGTTCTCGAGCGTTCACTTGAAGCGCCGCTCGGGCCTTCCGGAGCTTTGAAAACGCGCTCGTTGTCCGCCAAAGAGAAGAAGATGCACGACCGTTGGCTCAGGGAAACGGTAATGGACGCATCGCCGTTCCGCCCAAAACGAAAACGATGTCTAAAGAATTCAAGCTGAGCGACGAATACTGCGCTCTGCGCGACGCCGCGTCGGAAAATCTGGCTTCCGAATTGGGAGAGGAATTGGCCCGGCGTGCAATGGGCGACGCCCGCAAGCTATATTGGGGCCAGGTCAACCGCGGCAAAGCCAAGCTCCCGCTCGACGCCACGAAACTCCTGCAGACGATCTACTCCGACGCCGTCGAGGCCTACGCGGCCCTGGCCGCTGCCGGTCGGCTCGACGACGAGGGCCGTAAGAGCCACGCGGAAGCATGGTACTACCTCGCTATCAACGCGGGCCAGTTGGGCGACAAGACATTGAGTCGGGAGGCTTCGCGCCGGGCCTACGTCATCTTGGAGCCGTGGGCCGCGGAGCCCCCAACCGAGCGCGTTTGCGAGATCATCATCTACGTTCTCCGCAGCCTGGCCGGAACTGCTCAGGAAGATCCAAGGGGCGTCCGTATCGATGAAGTCAATGAGTACTACGCGAAAGGAATGCGCGCCATTGGGTACGCGAAGAAGCGCGGCTGGTGCAAGAGTAAGGTTCGCCGCTACACCGCGCTATTTGACAGGACGTGCGGAGCCTCGCTCGCCCGCGTTAAACCCGCGACCGTTCCGCGCCTCGAGAAGAGTGAGATGCTGCTGCGTGCCGCAGTCGCTGAACTGTCCGCGATCGACAAGGAGGAACGCAGGCGTGGGGGCTGCGAACGGTCCTTCACGAAAGCCCAGCGCGAATTGGCCCGGGCCCTTCGTCAATTGGCGATCAAGCGATGGGATAGCAGCGCGCAGGTCGGCGCGGACCGAAGAAAGGCGCTCAAGGCGCTCGATGAGTCGGCCAGGCTCCTGAAGAGGAACCAGGTGTTGGCAAAGAAGCGCGGTCAGGTCAGCCAATGGGACTACTTCCAGTTGGCCAAAGTGCTTCGGGACCGGGCGGATTTGCTGGACAGCGCCAGCGAGCTGTCGATTGCTGTCGGACCGTGCTTGATCGCCTGTCGCATCGTCGAAGAATCGAGAGCGCGCCTCCAGGTCGAGGAAGATGCCGAAAAGCGGCGGACCTTTTTCAGCACGAATTTGCCGATCTTCGACTTCGGCATATACCTGATGTGCCGCGAGGGGGTGCCGGACGGCGCTTACGAACTCGCGCAGCGGTGCAAGTCGCGAACTTTCTCGGATTCGATAAACGCGCCGCTGCGGGCGAGCGCCGCCGACGACCTCGAGCGTGAGGCCCCCTTCAATGTTTCACACGCGCGGGAGGCCCTCAACGAGCGTGAGGCGCTCGTCGAGATCCACGCCGGTGTGCGCGCATTGACGCTCATGATCGTTCGCCGAGACCGAACAAGTGTCGCTTTCCTCCGTCTGAAAAACTGGCCGCGAGAACGGTTGGAAGAAAAGGCGAGACGCCTCCTCTTCTTGCTCTCCGATCCTCATTGCGCCAAGCGGACTGCGATGAGCGAATACCTTCTGAAGGGATTGGGGACCGCGCTCTTCGAGCCGATTCTGGAACATCTCGACGGCATCGATCGACTTTTCGTGACTCCGTCCTATCCGCTCAGCGAAATTCCGTTGGGCGCTCTCGCGCTTTCAAGCGGCGAGCAGTTGATCGACCGGTGGAATTTGTCGCTCCTGCCGCACAGTTCGCTGCTGCCGTTGCTGCGAGGCTTCCGAAAGAGAAAGGGAGGGAGCTTTTTGGCGTTCGTTCCGGACCGCCGACTGGTGCACAGCGAGATGGAAGCCGAGCAAATCGCACGGGAAATGGGCGATTCGCGGATACTGCGGGGCGACGATGCGAGTAAGGACCAACTCGCCGCCGCTCGCTTAAAGAACGTCGCCTACCTCCACATCACGAGCCACGGCCGTTTTGACGCCTCCGCGCGGGACGGCGCCTATCTCGTATTGGCCGGCGATTCCCCGCAGGCGCAGATGCTGACGGCTTCCGAGATCGCCGAGCTCGACCTGCGCGGGATCTCTTTGGCGTCCCTGCCATGCTGCTTTACAGGGCGAGGACATCATCTCGGCGGCGACGATATGGTGGCGATCCCTCATGCGATGCTCTTGGCCAAGGCGAAGGCGGTGCTGACGTCGCTCTGGGATATCGAGGAAGATGTCTCGCGGCAATTGGTGGTGCACTTTTATCAGCGACTGGCGCGTGAGCGCGTCTCGATGGCGCAGGCGCTCGTAGAGGCGCAACGGTGGGTGCGGCAGCGGCATCCTCATCCCTATTACTGGGGCGCGTTTCAGCTTTGGGGTGGAGTATAGAGCGGCATTGGAAGGATTGATGGGCAGGATTAGGAGAACGAAGTATCTTACAACCGCACGGCCTTGATCCACATCCTTCCTGCTGACGGGGACTTCGAATTGAAGGTTCATGAGACCCACCGCAGCCGTGCTCCCGACGGGCGGTTCCGCCGCTACGCCGCCCCTGAGGCGGATGACGTCTTTCGAGAGCGGTGATCGCCTGCCTGAGGGCCGTCGAGGTCGACCCGCAGCGGGTCGGAGGCGAGGGAGAAATTCAAAACGTCGTTTTGCATCGCTATTCCTGCGGTTGGAAGCCGAACGATCCTTTCGCTTTCTTCGACCGCGAGAGCATCATCGGCGACGCGGATAATGAATTATCCGGAATTCGCGATCGATTGAGTTGAGAGGTTCGGCTCCGCACTTCGTTCATGCTTCCGCGGGATTTCTCCGCGGGAGGTTCTTTTTGGAAAAATTTTGAATTGAAACATCGCATCTCCGGCTCCGTTTACTTCAGCGAACGGAGGTGCTCATGCCCAAAATCAAAGAATCCAAGTCCTACCGTTGTGTTTTCTGCGGCAACCACGCCGGCTTCAGGCGCTACGACCTCTCCTTCGGCTGCTTCTCCTGCAAATCCACCGCTGTGGCCAACGCCACCTGGGGGGAGTGGAACTCCATCAGGGTCCAGTTTCCTGACAATCCCAACAAAAGGAAACCGTTTCTGGAAATCGTAAAGCCTTTTTCCTGAGCGCCTGAGACATTCTCCCGGCCCGTCCGTTTAAAGGGCTGGAGGTGAGGTGTGAGCAATCAAGCCTATTTCGGTCCTCTCCAGCGAGCCGCCGCCCTCAAGCGGGAACTGCGCCGCATCGACTTCAAGCGTCTGCGGCGACTGCGTGAAGGGGTCTGGCGGTACCGCTGGGGCAAGACCAACGCCTGCGGCTATCATATCCTGCTCGACCTGAGCGGCGCCGGCAAGCATTTCTGCACCTGCGCCGATCTGTCCATTCAGCAGGTTCCCGCGGGCATGATTTGCCCTCACATCCTCGGCGCGCTGCAAAAGGGCGGCCACAACCACCTGCTTCTGGAATGGATGGTGTCTTGATGGGCGGGTTTAAGAAGCGTTTGAGACATTTCGATCCCCCAGCCGTTTCCTTCGGCATGGGGATGAATGTGCCGCCCAAAGGCAGCGCCGAAACGCTTTTCGGCCGCAAGACGCGGATTCCGATCAAGACGGCTCTCGACGCGCTTAAGCCCATCCCGCAGGCCCGCTTTCAGCCGCTCGGCGGCGGCCGCTGGGCGTACCGCTGGGGAGAAAAACCAGGCCAGTACTTTACGGCCGCGCCCGATCTCTCAGGGGGCGACCTGCATGTCTGCGACTGCGGGGTTTGGAGCTCGTTTCAGTTCGGTGTTTGTCCCCATGTTTTGGGGGCGATCGCCGCAGGCGGAAACGCCTATTTATTTTGGGTTTGGGACAGGCATACGAGGCAGCCATGAGGATTATTGACGGGGATCCGATGAAGACCTCTTCGACAACTTCGAAAAGCTCAAAAAGCAGCAGAAAATGAATCTCAAAGCGGACGCCTCGATCAAGCCGGCCCCATCGGTCGGCTTCTTGTCGGGGGCGTCCGCCAACGGGGGAGGAAACGATGGAGTGGAATAAGACGATGAAGGCCGCGGCGATCGTGTGCGTCGCGGCGTTGACGGCGGCGTGTTCCGGGACGCGCCGGACGGTCGGGGTGCAGACGATCGACAGCGCCTCGGAGGCGAAGGCGCCGAAGTGGGTCACCCAGTCGGTGTTCGAGGAGGACGGCCGCATTCACTTCGTCGGGCTCAAGATGGGCCGGGGGCGGCTTTCGCTGGGCTTGCGCGAAGCGCGCGCCGACGCCGAGAAAAAGGTAGTCAACGAGATCGCCTCGCTGATGTACAACGAGTACTCGGAGGCGGTCAAGGGCGAGAACGTGCCCGAGGGCGTCGGCGAAGAAATCCGCGACGCGTTCCACCGGGTTTCGGAGAGCGTTTCGGTCTCCGGGCTGCGGCAGTCGAAGCAGTACTGGCGCAAGATGGAAGAAAAACGCGATCGCGGGGTTCGCTACGTCTGGGATTGCTTTGTCGCGCTCTCGATTGACCGGGAGGATTATTGGGACGCGCGGGAGGCGGCGCTTCACGGCGCGGCCAAGCGGGCCCGCGAGGAGCGCAATCGCGACGCGGCGACCTTTCTCGACAAGGTCATCGAGCGCTTCGACAAGGCACGGGAGAGAACGCTTGCCGAGGCCGGCAAGCAGGCCCGGGTCGCGGTGACGGGCGGGCTCTGAGGCGAGACGATGGCGGCATTCGCGCGCGTCGGCGTCATTTGCGTCCTGCTTTTGGGCGCGGCGCCGGCGCGTGCGGGAGGCGTTCCGCAGTGGGTCCGGGAGGTCCCGCGGGAGGAGGGCTTGGTCTTCTTCGTCGGGGCGCGCAGCGACGCCCCGAGTTATGAAGAAGGGGTCGAAGGCGCTTATCGGGACGCCGCCGGCCAGGCGGCCAAATATATCCGTTCGCGTTGGTCGCAGCGAACCCTCGAACATGACCGGGGCTTGGAGACGCGATTACTCGAGGAGATCAAGGGGACGGCTTCCGGTATTCTCCACCGCTTCGAAATCCGAAGAACGCACTACGAAGAACGGAAGCTCCGGGGTTGGGGCCGGCGCGGCCGTGCCTTCGACGTCTGGGTTCTCGTGGCGATGCCGGAACAGGAGATTCGCGCCGAGCGCAGTCGGCTCGACGACGCGGGCAAGCGAATGACCGCGGCGTTGAGTTCCCTTTGCGCCCGCCTGTCTAAGAACGCGGGAATGCGGAACCCGGTGGCGATCGGGAACTTCTTTCGAAAGGACGACCATCGGCCCTATCCGTTCTCGGGGATCCTTCAAACTCATTTTAAAACCTGCCTTCACGAACGAGGGGTGCCGGTACAGCAAGCGGGAGGGCGCGTCGTCGCCGAGGGGGAGTTCTGGATCGGACCCGACGGAGCTTCCGTTAACGGGCGGCTTTCCAGAACCTCGGATTCCCGGGTGCTCGCCTCCGAAACCGTGCGCTTCCCGGTCGAGGCTCTGGAACCCGAATGGATTAGGGATCCTCTCGGTCCCGAAGACTTTTTCAAGGACGATGACGACCGCATCCGTCTCCCCGAGCCTCCGGCGTCGATCCTTATCGTCTCGAAGCCGGAAGGGGCCCGAGTGCATCTCGATGGGCGTGATCGCGGGGAGACCCCGATGACGATTCATGGCTTGAAACCCGGGGGGCATTCCTTGACCTTCGATCTGGAGGATTTCGTCCCGATCAAGCGGGATGTCAGCGTCGATGCGGGGGAACAGGAGACGGTCGCCGTCTCGCTGGAACGTAAAACAGGTCGGTTGGTCGTCGTGACGAAGCCGGCCGGTGCGGCGGTCTTCATCGATGGCGAGAATCGGGGTCGCACGCCCGCACGCTTCGACAGTCTTGCGACCGGCCGCTACCGAGTGGAGTTTAAGCTCGCGAAGCATAAACCGCAATCTCAAGCCGTCGCCATCGAGTATCGACGCGAATTCCGTCTGGAGCGGGAGCTCGCGGAGACCGACGGCGCCTTGTTTCTCCTCGTGCAGCCGTCGGGAGCCGAAGTCGTCGTCGACGGCGTGGTTCGAGGGCAGACGGCCTCCGAGGGGAAGCTCCATCTCGAGCGCGTCGCGGCGGGTTCCAGGAAGGTCGTCGTCCGAAAAAAGGGGTTCGAAGAACGCGTCTGGACGGTACGGGTCCGCCCCGAAGAGATGCAATCCATCGCGGGGGCCCTAACGCGCGCGCTCCCCAAGGAACGAAAACCGGCGGGCCCAGGGGTCTTCGAGAGGATCGCCTCGTGGCGCGCCGACCGGAACAATCGGAGTTCGAATAAGAATAGTTTCGACTTCAGCATCCCTCGGCCGAAGCGCCCCCAGGTTATGGCGCTGGCTTCTCTCGGGTCGGCGACGATCGGATCCGGCTACACCAACATCCGCCTTCTTGAAGGGGCGCTTTACGGGTGGAATTCACGCATCGGGTTCGGGACTTCGCTCGCGTCCATTTTTATGACCGATACATTGATTTCGCGCTCGCGGTTTGAACGCAACAATGGGGCCAATGCCCCGGTGCAGTCGAAGCATAAACTTACCCTAGGCAGCGTTTTCCCGATTCAGGCCTATTTGGTTCCGTTCGCGCATCAGTATGAGGCGTGGGGGACCCCTACCGTCGCCTCGGTACAGCTTTATCTGCAAGCTTCGTTTTGGGCGCAGGCCGAACTAGAAGGAACCCAAGTCGGTCAAGACAACAAAACGGGTCCTACCGGAAGCGTTATCGACTACGGGGTCATGGTTCATCTGGGGCCGGCGGTCGGGATGCGATTCGGGGTCGTTAAAACTTCCCTGAAAGGCTTTTCAAGCGGCGCGGATATCTACGCGCGCGGCGGAGAAGAGAAAACCTATATCGCGGGTGATTTTTCGTTCGGCGGATTTTTTTCGGGGGGCGACTGAGGGAGAGGAGGCATGCGAGATGAAACATCGGGATATGCGATTCGTTCAAAGGAGGGATGGGAAGGGAAAAGATCCGTTTGATTGGCGTGCCTGGGTCGACCGTCGCGAACATCTCTCGATCCGACTGGATAAAATCGGAGAAACATCAACGGAGATCCAGTTCCACGCTACGGAAAACCGCCGATCGTGCTGGGTATATTTGGACCTTGGGGGGCGATCCCATCATTGTAGCTGCGGTGATGAATTCCAAGGGTCGATTAGTTGGTTTCCCCTCACGGAAAGAGGAATCTGCCGGCACATTCTGTCCGCCGCCTTTCAAAGCGGACTCGAGGCATTGCTGATCCCGTCGCTTTAGGAGACGCTTTGAATACGGATATGACAAGACGCATCATCATGGCCGCGTGGGTGGGCGAGGTGCCGCTAGACCGCGGCGGGTTTCAGGCCTCGCTCGACCGGGCGCGGGTTCTTCGGGATTCCGGCGAATATTCTCCGCGCGAGCTCGTCAACAACGGCGACGCGGCCATTTTCGAGGTCGAGGAGGGAGGCGAGGAGTTTCTCGTATTTCTCGACGTCGCCCATAACGGAAGCGGCAACTACTGTACTTGCGCCGACGGCGCGCGCCGCGTCGTGAACCGCGCGTACAAAGGTTCGCTGTGCAAACACGTCATCGCGCTTTTGCTCGAGAAGAGCCGCGCGCACCTCTTGATGCCGGTCTTGAGCCGTCTCGACGCTCTCGACCGGGAGGTCGTCGGGCGTTTGGATCGCCGCATGAAGCTGCGCAGGGAGGCTTTACCATGAACATCGAAAGCGCCGTCGGAGCCTTGCGTCGTGCGCTCGATGCCCGTCTGCCGATTATGCTGTGGGGGCCGCCGGGCGTCGGCAAGAGTTCGCTCGTTCGCGAGGAAGCCCGCGAGCGGGAGCTCGACCTCATCGACCTGCGCCTCGCGCAGCTCGACGCGACCGATTTGCGGGGCATCCCGGTCCCCGACAAGAAGAACCGTCTCGTCGACTGGTATCGTCCCGCGTTCTTGCCGGCCGACGGCCGGGGGATTCTCTTTCTCGACGAGATCGACAAGGCCCCGAATCTCGTCAAGAACGCGGCTCTGCAGTTGGTTCTCGACCGGCGGCTCGGCGATTATAAGCTCCCCGAGGGCTGGCAAGTCGTCGCCGCCGGCAACCGGGAGGAGGACAACGCCTACGGCACGGGTCTAGGAAGCGCCTTGGCGAACCGTCTGCTTCATGTCGAAGTCGAAGCCGACATCGACGCGTGGGCCAAGTGGGCGAAGGCGAAGGACATCCATGAGGACGTGATCTCGTTTCTGCGCTTCCGCTCGGAACTTCTCTACAAGATGACCGGCGAGAACGCGTTCCCCTCCCCGCGCTCTTGGGAGGCGGCGTCGAACTTGCTGAAGGGCGATCGGCATGCCTCGCCCGCGGTCATCGCCTGCGCCGTCGGCGGCGGGACGGCGTCGGAGTTCGTCGCGTGGGTGAAGCTCTACCGGGACGTTGAAGTCGAGCGGATCGTCAACGGAGAGATTCCGAATTTCGAGAAGAGGGCGGCGAGTTTTCGCTACGCGGTGGTGTTGTCGGTGGCGTCCTACATCGAAAAGAATCGGCTCACCGAGTCGAACTTTCAGGCGATCGGCGATCTGCTCAAGGCCGTGACGCCGGAACTGCGGGTTCTTCTGCTCAAGAGCGTACCGGCGAACATGGTGGCGCAATTGGCTGCACATCCGGCGGTGCGGGAGGCCGCGTCGAAGGTCGTGATGGATTATCTGGGCGAGTGACCGATGCGCTTTATGAAATTGGAGTTCAACGCACGGCGCCCCAGGGTCATTCGCCGCAGACGTTGGGGGCGAGGGCGGGGCATATAGGATGAACCGAAACCTCGATAGTGTTTTGGCCCGCTTCGCCTTCGACCAGCCCTTCTTCGCGACCTTGATCGCGATGACCGACCTCGTCGAGACCTCGGCTTTCTACACTTTGGCAACCGACGGGCTGCGCATCTACTACAACCCCGAATTCACGGAGAAACTGACCGCCGACGAGCTTATGGGCGTCCTGGCCCACGAACTCATGCACATTGTCTATCTCCACTGCGACAACTCGCGACGCAAAGGCCGCGACTCGCAGGTCTGGAACGCCGCCGGCGACTTCGCGATCAACCAGGAGCTGAAAGGTTGGGGGTTCAAGCTTCCGGCCGGCTGCCTGTGCATGCCCAAGAAATTCGGCGGCAAAACCACCGAGACGATCTACGACGAGCTCATCGAGATCCAGATGAAGTGCCAGTGCCAGGACAAGCTGATTTCGGCATGCGGCGACGACGCGCGCGAGGCCGAGGGCCGCGTGATTACGGCCGCGGCCAAGAACCCCGGCCGCGTGCCCGGTGATCTCGATCGCTGGATTAAGCGGATCAAGGAATCCCGCGTCCCATGGGAGCGCCTGCTGCGGAAGTTCCTGTCCGACGCGACCCGGCGCGAGGAAGAGAGCTTCCTTCCTCCGAACCGGCGCCATCTTTGGGACGGGCGGTATCAGCCCTCGGTCCGCACCGGAAGGGGCGGACGCATCGTCGCGGCGATCGATACATCGGGGTCGATCAATCAAAAGAACCTCGATGCGTTCGCTACGGAACTCGGCGGGCTCGTCGACATCGTCGATGAAGTCCATGTTGTCAGCTGCGACGCTAAGGTCCAGGCCGAGACGACGCTCAAGGGCTTTAAGAGCGAGATCATGAAGCTCAACTTCAAAGGCGGCGGCGGGACCGACTTCCGGCCGGTCTTTGACGCGGTCGCCAAGAAGAAGCCGCCTCCCGACGCGCTCGTTTATTTGACCGATGGACTCGGGCGTTTCCCGAAGACGGCGCCGCGCTTCCCGGTTCTGTGGTGCCTGACCGGGCCCGCGGAAATCCCCTGGGGGCGGGGAATTCTTTTGCCTTGATGTGACGTCGGTTGGCGGCTTTTGTTGTTTAACTCGTAAGATTGGACCAATGATTGCTCTGGAATCGTCAGGAGCGTCGTTGAGATCATGAGAAAGGGAGGTCCCCCATTATGTCGCTGAATCCGTCCAAATTGGTGGATGATGTCGCGAATGCGATTGCGGCGGAAGTCGCCTTAGGGGTCTTCGCGCATAGGCGCGCGAAGTTCGAGGGCTGGCTCAAAGTTAAAATTGTGGATCTGGTTATCGCTCAAGGTCTGGAGGCGTACCCGGAAATCGACCGAATTGATGTGGTCTCTTTGCCGGATTGGGCGATACAGCTCAAAACCACGAACACGAACTACCGATTCGGCGAGGCGATAAGGGTTACGCGCCCGATCACGGAAAACGTGCGAGAGATAATGGCGGATGTGGACAAGCTAAAGGCCCACGCCAAATATCCTAATCGCGGGGTCCTTTTCGTCGTGTTTCCGTGTAAGCCGGCTCATGCGCAATGGAAGGCTCATTTCGCGAAACTAACGCCTCTGTTTTCGTCCACACACAGCAAGGAGTTTGTGTTTCAGGGAGGGCTCCCCGGGGTCGTCTATTTGGGAATCTTGTAGCCGAGTCTCGTCGCGCCTACAGGGGGAAGGCGCGCGGCTTTGGTCGTATTCCCACTTCATTAACACGGTCGAGGTCTGAGCGCCTGAGACATTCCCCCGCTTCCCCCGTTTAAGGGGGGGGAGGTGGGTGAGGATGCGCCGAGGAGCCTTGCTTTGGGTCGTACTGTTGGCGGCCGCTCCGGGTGCGCGAGCGCTCAGGGCGCCCGGCTATATCCGAGTCCAATCGAACACTTACAGCCTGACGGTTTCCTGGGGCTCCGTCCCGGGGGCCTCTTACTATGAAGTCGATCGTTCGCTGTCGCGCTATTTGGGATCTTCGGTGAGCTTTCGTGCCTACTCCACGAGTTGGGCAGACACTCTTCGGCTGGAGCGTGGGCAAACCTATTACTACCGGGTCCGCGCCGTAGACGGGTATGGGGTGAAAGGCCCGTTTTCCTCATATGTCTCCGCAGAAGTCGCCGCCCCCGCGATCGTCGGCGCCTCGGGATCTCCCGAGTCGCCGCATCCGTATCCGCACCGCTACGACCGCTCCTGGACGTACTACGGCCCCGCCGATGCGACCGCATTGCGGGTGACTTTCCACCGCGACACATATACCGAACCTTATTTCGATCGAATCGACATTACTGACGCCTCGGGCGGCGCGGTCACGGGGAGTCCCTTTTACGGATCGGAGCTCGCGAGCCGGACCCTGACGATTCCCGGGAGGAGCTTTTCCATCCGCTTGCGGACGGATTCTTCCGTCGCGTACTGGGGATTCGCGATTACCGGTATCCAGGCCGTTCTTCCGCCTCCTCCTCCTGTGCCTGTCGTCGTCGCACCCTTTGCCGACGCGACGATCGGCGGCGTCGTCGAGCTGAAATGGGCCGCGAGTCCGGGGGCTTCGTCCTACGAGGTCGAGTGGTCGACCGATACGCGCAGTTGGAGCAGGATCTCGCTTTCCGCGCTTCGGTGGGCGCCGGACTTGGGAAAGGGCCGCTTCTACTGGCGAGTGCGGGCCAAGAGCGGCAGCCAGGCCGGGGGGTATGGGCCGACGCGGGGCTTTACCGTTTCCGAAGGATACGACGCGCGTCTTGTCGAGCGGGGACGGGACCGCCTTCGCCTGGCGTTTACGCCTTACCGCGGCCCGGGTGAAGCGGAATTGCGCGCTTCGGGCCTGCCGCCCGGGGTTCGCGTGGCGTTCGATCCTCCGCGGCTGATTCCCGCCGCAAGCGGCGGCCTCACTGCGCTGTCCGGGCCGTCGGGAGGCGAGCAGGAGGTTTCCGTTTCGCTGTCCGGTCTCGAAAGCGTGCAGATGCCGGGGGAATACAGTTTCACAGTCGCGGCGGGGACGCTGCCGGTGTCGGGCGATGCGACCCTTTCGTTTACCGTCGCGGCCGGCATAGAGATTGGAGGGCTCCACGCTTATCCCAACCCGGCCCGGACCGGCTCCGTCCGCATTAAGGCCGCAATCAGCAAGACCCCGGCGCGTCTTCAAATCGCGATCTACGACCTCTCCGGCGCGCTCGTCAAGCGGGTCGATGAGCAATCGCCTTTCCCGTCGTTTACGGCTTCGGGGGCGGGGGTCTATGAGTACCGCTGGGACGGTCGAAACGACACGGGCAGGCGCGTCGCCTCGGAGAAATACCTCTACCGATTCGAGGCCGAGAGCGCCGCGGGGTCGGATTCGGCTCAAGGAGTACTGACCTTCTTATGGCCTTGAGAGCGCTTTTGATTTTGGCGCTGCCGTGTTCGGCCTTCGCCGGGGCGGGAGCGGGAACGTCGGCGGCGTCGTTTTTGAAACTCGGGGCGGGACCCGAGCACGTCGCGACGGGCGGGGCCGCGACCGCGGAGGCGGCCGGGGCGTTAGCGTCGTATTGGAATCCGGCGGGGCTGGCGCGGTTGGCGAAGGACCGGGAAGCCGCGTTCTCGCGGGCGAAGTGGGCGGGGGAGCTGTCGCACCTGTACGCGGTGTTTGCCAAGCGGATCACGCGTAGCGGCGGGACGGCCGGTTTTTCGTTGACCCGGCTCGGAACCTCGCAGGAAGGCTACGACGCGGCCGACAACCCGACCGGGAAGTTCTCGACCAACGATCTCGCGCTCGGGGCCGCGTTGGCCGGCGGGCTCGAGGCGTTTCCGCATGCGAGTTTCCGCTCGGAGCGATTCGTGTACTGGGGGGCGGGGCTCAAAATCATCTACCAGCGCGTTCCCGGTGCGAGCGCGTGGGGCGTCGCGGTGGACGGGGGCGTACAGACTGCGGCGCTCGAGACGGCGGAAGTGCTGGTTCGCGTCGGTGCCGCCGCCCGGAACTGGGGGCCGGCGATGTCCTTGTCGGGGCCGAAGGCCCCGCTTCCGGGCTTCGTCGCCGGCGGGGCGGCCGCCGAACTCAAGGAATGGGGACTGCGTGCCGCGCTGGACCTGGCGTGGGCGCGCGATGACGGCTTCGGCCCGCGGGTCGGCGCGGGATGGCGTCCGGCCGAAGCCGTGGAGTTGCGTCTCGGTTGGCGCGGCGACGCGGGCGCCGAAGGGATGGGCGCGCTTACTTTCGGCGGCGGGGTCGTGTGGAAGGGGCTCGGGCTGGACGTCGCGATGCTTCGGCAAGGGGACTTGGGGGAATCGTTGAACTTGGGTATGCGCTATGCGTGGTAAAGCTCCGCCGCCCGCGGCGGCGTCGCAAACCTCGTCTCCGGCGTAACCGGCGCCGTGAAGGCCGTGGTCCGCCCGCTCTGGGATGCCGGAAAGGAGGGCGTTAAGACCGCTAAGAAGGAGATGAACCGATGATCGACATCGAACCCTGCTGGACGAGCGGCTCGGACTTCGAGCACAACCGCTATCGTTTGCGCCTTGAGCGCGCGGTCAAGGTCAAAAGCGAGTACCGAATCGAAACCTTGGTCGACTCGGATCACGTCGTTGTCTACGGTGTCTTGGGCGGCGACGCGCCTTATGCCGTGCTCGCCGACCGGCGCGGCGGAAGTCTTTACTGTTCTTGCCCGGACGGTGCGCACGCGACGGTCTTCGACGGGGTCGCGTCTTCCCTCTGCAAGCATTCGCTCGCATGCGTGCTCAAAGGCGGCGACGAGGTCGTGCTCGCGCCGGTCTCTGATGGGATCGTGCTGCGCCTCGATGCCGGAGAAGTCGAAGAAGCGCGCATCGAGCAACTGGCCCGCTCGGTCTCTCTCGCGATGAGCGGACCGGGC
>PFUL01000015.1 GCA_002790095.1 Elusimicrobia bacterium CG_4_9_14_3_um_filter_62_55
GGCCCTCAATACCGGAGGCGGGACGACGGTCTACGGTCTCTACGGTTCGGCGAGCGGGGTCGGCCCGACGACATCCGTCGGCGTCTACGGCGAAGGGAACACAGACGGTGTTTTCGGCAAGTCGCTCGCTTCCGGGGGCGCCGGCGTCACGGGCAGCAATGCTCAACTGAACGGCTACGGCGTGTACGCGCAATCGAGCGACGACACCGGGTTCGCGCTCTTTGCGCTGGGCAAGAAAAACACCTTCCAGTATTCCGGCGCCGTCGGCATCCAGATCCACGCCGACAGCGACGGATCGGGGGCTGTCAGCGACAATCCCTTCCTCAAGACGGGGCGCGGGAACCCGTTCAGCGCCGACATGGTGCTCGGGACGGTTGGGACGGTCGGTCAGGACCCGGATGGAATGGCCTATTCCGGGACGGTCGTGGGGGCCTCGCTGCTGGGGACCTTCGGTGCGAAGGCTCTGCAATTGGGTACGAATGCGAATGTGCGCCTGAGTCTCACCGATGACGGCGCGCTTGCGATGCCCTTGACCGCGGCGCCCGCCATTTCCGCGCTCGGCGAAGGACGAATCTACTTTGATTCGGGTGCAGCCAAGTTCAAGGTGTCGCAGGCCGGCGGCATCTATGAGGACCTCGTCGGTTCCGTGTCCGACGGGGCGGTGACGAGCGAGAAGCTCGTCGACGGGGCCGTCACCAGTGTCAAGATCGCCGACGGGGCCGTGACCACGACGAAGTTGGGAGTTGACGCGGTGACTACGGAAAAGCTTCACAGCGAGGCGCTTACCCCGGTGTCGATCGACCGCGCCGCCGGTCGGGTCGGAATCGGGACGACGAGCCCTGGACAGGTCTTGGATGTCAATGGCGGGGTGAATGTATCATCGGGCATAGTGACGGGCTCCTGGGTGATGGGCGGCTGCGTGAACCCCTCCGATCCCAACGACATCATGGTCCCCGTGGGGGATATGTGTGTTGACAAGTACGAATCGTCGGTGTGGTCAACGCCCACCGGCGGCACGCAGTACGGCGGCTCGGCGCAGGACTATCCCTGCGGAAACGGGGTGACGGGAAGCGGTCAAGGCTGTACGCCGGCGGGGGGGACGCCGATCTACGCGCGAAGCGTTTCGGGGGTGACGCCCTCGCGCTGGATCACCTGGTTTCAGGCCAATGTCGCCTGCACCAACGCGGGCAAGCGTCTGCTGAGCAACACCGAGTGGCAGGCGGCGGCGGCGGGCACGCTCGACCCCGGCGCCACGGGAACGGCGCCCAACTGCAACGTATCGGGAAGCGGCCCTACGACGACGGCCGCGGGTACGAGTTGCGAATCCGGCTACGGGGCGCAGGATATGGTCGGCTCGCTGTGGGAGTGGACGGCGGAGTGGTTTTCGGGGGGGACCTATTACAGCGGGCCGGTCACGAGCAACTGGGCGGATTCGACATTCACGAGCTCGCATTGGCCGAACGCAGTTTACGGCGCGGACGGGAGCTGGAATGTGGCGACACGCAGCCACAACGGTTCAGCGTGGGTGACGGGCATGCCGGCGGCGGTGATCCGGGGCGGCAGCTGGGGCCACGGCGCCCGCGCGGGCGTCTTCGCGTTCAGCGCGAGCATCGCCCCGTCGGGCTGGGACATCAGCATCGGGTTCCGCTGCGGTAGGCGTCGTTGAAATCTGGAATCTGGAAATCTGTAATCTTGCCGTTGTCGTGGACGTTTGGGCTGCCCCGCGGGGCCGACTTGAAAATTCGAAGCAATGGGAACGCAATGAACTTGGGAAAAGCGCCGCGAGGAAATGGTGATCATGGTTCGGCTCAAACTTATGCTTTAACAGACGGGCTTGCCCTTCGAAAGGCCGAGTTCAGTCGGCGTCGACAATGGGGAGCCGGATCACTCTATTTTGACTGCGGTAGGCGTCGTCGAAATCTGGAATCTGGAAATCTGGCGGGGCGGAGCCCCGCCGTGCCGGGCTTCATGGGGGCTATGGGGATGCCCGGCCTGGCGGGGCGGAGCCCCGCCGTTGTCGTGGCTGTTTGCAGTGAGGGTGGAAGCGAGAAGCATGGAAACATGAGCGAGGGAGCATTTCTGCGGCGGCCGGTGGGTACGCCCAGCCTTGACGTGTCGACATATGCGGGAGGAGACGATGGAACGGCGAATTGAGAGGACGCGCTCAGGAGAAGACTTCTGCGAGCGCAAGGGCAAGGCCGGGGAGGAAGGGCGTCGCGAGGGAGTCGGTCGCCTGGCGGGGCGGCAGCCCCGCCGTGCCGGGCTTCATAGGGGCTATGAGATGCCCGGCCTCGCGGGAAAGCTCGGCAGCGCGTGTGAAGCCGTCCTTGCCGGCCCGGTAGACGGCAACGGTCTCGATTTCAGGGTCGACGACCCAGTACTCCTGAACTCCGCGGGCGGCGTAGAGCTTGTATTTGACCGTCAGGTCCGCCTTGCGCGTTGCCTCGGAGAGCACCTCGACGACGAGGTCGGGGGCGCCGGCGATGTTCTTCTCGGTGATGATGGCGGCGCGGGCGGCGGAAACGAAGAGCAGGTCCGGCTGGACGACGTCCTCGTCGGACAAGACGACGTCCATGGGAGAGATGAGAACCGTTCCGGCGCCGCCGTCCTGCACGTGGGCGCGCAGGAGCGAGTAAATATTACCACAGATCAATTGGTGCCGCGTCGAGGGCGAGGGGGTCATGAAATGCTCTCCGGAGATGATCTCGTGCCGCTTCCCGTCGTCGGGGAAGAGGAGGTAGTCCTCGTAGGTCAGCCGAGTCCGCATGCCCGTGGGGGAGGCCATACTCATAGTATAGCACGGGTGTCGGGAGCCTACCAGTACCGAGCCGTCTTTGTTCCGGCCGCCGGCCGGGTGGGGCGCAGACTCCGGGCGCTGTTGCGCGCCGGGCTTGCGGTGGGGTTGCTCTGGCAGCAGGTGATGGGGCCGCGTCCGGCGTCGGCGGCGAGTTTTGATTTCGCTGATCAGGTCAAGATTTCCGGGGGAACGCCGGGCTCGGGGCAGGTGCTGACCTCGGATGCGGTCGGCTTGGCGACCTGGGAGCCTGTCGCGGTGGTCGACGGCTCGGTGACGACGATCAAGATTGCAGCGGACGCGGTGACGAGCGCCAAGATTCTCGACGGCGCGGTCACGACGGGGAAAATCCACGACGAAGCCTTGGCGCCGCTATTTCGTGACTTTGCAACGGGCAAGGTCGGTATAGGCGAGACATTCCCCGCCTCGAAGCTGGAAGTAAACGGCGATATTCAGATCGGCAATGAGTCTGCGGCCTGCGATGCGTCGAAGGAAGGCGCTCTGCGCTATAACGTGACGCTCAAGGTGATGGAATTCTGCAATGCAACGGCGTGGGGGGAGGTGGGTGGAGCCGCGGTTGGAACGGTGGGCTACTTCTTTCTGTCGTCCTGCCCAACCGGCTGGAGCGCGCTCGTCGCCGCCGAGGGCCGGTACTTGGTCGGGCGCCCCACCGCAGGGACCCTGGGCGCGACTGTTGGAACGGCGCTCACTAATCTGGAGAATCGCCCGACGGGGGTACATAGCCACACAGCCACGCAGGCCGGTCATAACCACGCTTACGATGGCATATTAGGCTCCGGTGGAGTGAAGATTGGGGCAGCCAGGGTAACTGACGGAACTAGTTCCACTCCACAAAGTATGACTACCGAGACCCCGGTAATCACTGTCTCTAATTCAGCCGGTGTCGCCGGAACAAACGCTCCTTACATCCAACTGCTTGTATGTCAAAAGAATTAATCACCCGGAACCCCCGGCCCAGAGCCGGACCCGGGATACGAAACGATGAAACAAAACCGGAAATTCACGGTCATCCGATGAGAACCGCTTGCGAAGGATCAACCGTTGTGAGAAGACTCCACGGCCGCGATGCGCTTCTCGTGGTCTCGGAGTTGTTCGCCGTGCGCGTCCAGGGTTTTGGGCAGCGTATATGTCTCACGTTCGAAACCTTCGATCTTGCCCAAGAATGCGTCGATCCGTTCGATCGTTTTTTCGGATTCACCGCGGATCAGGTGGACCAACCGCTGCTCCATCTTGGCCATCGTCTCGTTGGTCTTGAAGATGTCGACCTTCAACTCTCTCCGGACGGAGTCGATCTTGGCGTCGAGGCCGTCGATCTTGGCATCGAGGCGGCCTTCCACGGCCTTCAACTCTCCCCGGACGGAGTCGATCTTGGCATCGAGGCGGCCTTCCACGGCCTTCAACTCTCCCCGGCCGCCGTCGATCTTGCCGTCAAGACGGGCGATGTCGCCCCTGGTCGCGGGCTCGTTCTCTTGCGCGCTCACGCATGTAGTTTATCACGACACACGGAGGATGGAAAGGGCCGGAGGGCCCAAGCACCGGGAAGGAAATGCACCGCCATCAAGAGCAGCGAGGCGAGGGCATGAAGCGAAACGCCGGAAGCTTTGCCGCCCTCCTCCTAGGCGCGGCCTTGCTCTGCGCGGCAGGACCTAAGTCCGGCGGCGAC
>PFUL01000187.1 GCA_002790095.1 Elusimicrobia bacterium CG_4_9_14_3_um_filter_62_55
AGCGTCAATACTGGCGTGGAGAGCATGAGCCTCGCAGGGGAAACCCCGGTCCGCAGGCGCCTACCCCGCCGGACCCCGAACCCGTAGCTCCGCCGGAACCCGAACCCGCGACTCCGCCCAAACAGGATCTGCCGTGGTGCATGCAGGCGCCGGGCAGGCGGTGCATCCGATAACGACGGTCGCTTACTGTTTCTGATCGCTCCCCCAGCCGTGAATGCCCGCCTTCAAGGCGCTATCGTCGAGAATTCGGTTTTCGCTGCGATAAGAAGAAAGCGTGCGCCGCGGCTCCCGCTAAAGTAGAATAGGGTCATGAACGCTACACTGCCGAATTGGGACACCCTGAAATTCGCCTATACGAAAACCGACTGCGTTTTCTCCTGCGAGGGCAGCATCGACGCCGATCCGATTTGGGGGGAAGGACACTACCTCCCCTTCGAAAACGTCCAGATTTCCCCGGCGGCGACCGTACTCTCTTACGGCCTGAGCGTTTTCGAAGGGCTTAAGGCCGAGCGAACCGAGGACGGACGGATCCTGGTCTTTCGCGTGGACCGCAACGCCTGGCGTTTCGGCCATTCCGCGAACCAACTGGCGATGCCGCCCTTTCCCGAACAGCGCTTTATTGAAGCCGCCCTTGAAATCGTGCTCCGCAACGAACGCTTCGTCCCCCCCGCCGGAAAGGGAACGCTCTATTTGCGCCCGATCCTGTTCGCCGACGAACCGCAATTGGGACTGCGCACCGCGCGCCGCTACCGCGTCCTCATCTACGCCTGTCCGGTCGGAGGCTATTTCTCCGCGGGAGATAAAGGTTTGCGCCTGCGCGTGCTCGAACAGGGCCGCGTCGCGCCCGGCGGCACGGGCAACGCGAAAGCGGCCGGCAACTATGCCGGAAGCCTGAACCGCCGTCAATCCTGGCACGCTCAGGGCTACGACGACGTTCTCTTTTTGGACGCTCACGAGGTCCGCTTCGTCACGGAAACCACCGGCTCGAATGTCTTCGCCCGGCTCAAGGACGGCACGATCGTGACCCCCCCGCTGGACGATCAAATTCTGCCGGGCATCACCCGGGAATCGGTGATCCGCATCGCGCGGGAAGTGCTGGGCTTTAAAGTCGAAGAACGACCCCTGTCGATCGACGAGGTGATCTCCGACGCGGCCGAGGTTTTCTGTACCGGAACCGCCTGGACCGTCCGCAGCGTCGGGGAGATTCAGCGGCGCGAGGCCTCCCATGCCTTCGAGAAACCCAAAGCCGCTCCGGTGCTCCTGGAAGCCCTGCGCGGCATCCAATCGGGAAAGCGCCCTGACCCGTTCGGCTGGACACGCGCCGTTTCGGGATGAAGCGCCCCTCCCCCTCCGCCCGCATCCGCGCGGTGCGCGCCCGCGTCGACGCGCTCGACGACGCCATTCTAAAAGCGCTGTCGGGGCGACGGAAAGCCGTCCTACGGCTTATCCGGGAAAAGGCCTCCGCGGATCGGCCGATCCGCGACCTCGCGCGCGAGGAACAGCTCCTCACGCGGGTGATCAAGGCGGGCCGGGCCGCGGGACTTGAACCCGAATTCGTCCGCCGCGTGTATGAGGAAATTTTGGAGGACTCGGTCCGGGCGCAGAAACGACGCGGACCGGACGGACCGGGGACGATCCGGGTCGCGTTTCAAGGCATCGAGGGCGCCTACAGCGAACTCGCCGCCCGTCGTTTTTTCACCCACCGCCGCGGCGCCCTCTCCTTGCTCGGACGGGACGCGTTCGCGGGCGCGTTCGCAGCCGTCGAAGACGGCGAAGCCGACTACGCGATTCTTCCCGTTGAAAATACGACCGCCGGCAGCATCAACGAGGTCTACGACCTGCTTTCCCGCTCGCGCCTGCGCATCGTCGGTGAAGAAATCCTCCCGGTATCCCACTGCCTGCTCGCGCCGCAGAAAGTGCCGGTCGAGAAGATCCGAAGAATTCTCTCCCACCCTCAAGCGCTCGCGCAGTGCATGCGCTTCCTTTCGGGATTGCGCAACTGCGTGACGGAATACTTCACGGACACCGCGATGGCGGTTCGCAAGGTCGCGGAAACCGGAGATCTCGCCCAGGCCGCGATCGCCAGCGAAGAGGCCGGCAAGCGGTACGGACTCAAGGTGCTGCGGCGCGACCTCGCGGATCAGAAGGACAATTTCACCCGCTTCGTCGTCGTCGCCCACGAGGCGCCGCCGACCGATCCCCGCGCGCGCTTCAAGACCTCGATCGTGATGGCGACGGCTCACAAAGAAGGAGCGCTGCTGCGCGCGCTCAATCGCCTCCACGAGCACAAAATCAACCTGACGAAGCTCGAAAGCCGTCCCGAGCCGGGGAAGCCCTTTCAATACCGTTTTTTCGTGGATTTCGAGGGGCGCACCGACGCGCTGGAAGTCGCGGCCGCGTTGGCCGAAGTGAAGCGCGAGACCGCCTACCTGAAGATTCTCGGGAGCTACCCCTCCCGCCGAAAATCCTAGGTCAGGACCAGCCCGGACAAGGCCATCAACAGCGAAATCGTGACGAACGCGGTGGCGAGCGTCACGTGAATTTCCTGCTGAACCTCTTCTCGTTTTTCGTTTTCCTGGAAAGTGATCACGATTCCAGAGTAAACGGGATTACGTTCGATGTGTTGGGGCGCTCGACCCCTTTGCCAAGGGGCCTTAGGGCCTACCTTCCTCGCGGCTTGACGCGGGAATCAGGCGCGTCTACTCTATAACGGATGCGCCTCCTGTTCACGATCGCCCTTCTCTTCGCCGCCCCGATCGCTCACAGCGACACGGGCGGCCTCGAGCCTCTGTTTCAGGAATCCAGCCGTCTCGTCGTCGAGATCAACGCGCTGGATCGCGACCTCCAACTCTACACCGTCAGCTTCGGGCGTCGAGGGCGCTCCCCCTCCTCTGCCGAGGCCGACGCGAAGCGGCTTCAAACAAAGGCCTCCTCGATCCTCAAACGGTGGAAAGCTCCTTCGAAGGAATGGAAATCGCTCGATCCGGGGCGACGCCGGGAATTGGAAAGCATGCGCGCCTGGATCGAGGATTTAAAACGCGCCGTTCTCGGAGAACGCCTCAAGGACCGCGCGGCGTTCGCCGCCGCCGCCGCCGCCTGCGACGAGGCGGGGATGCGCCGGGGGCTCGAACGGCTATGCGCCTCCGGATGCTCCCCCGGAGCCGAGACTTTGCTCCAAGGCTACGCGGTTCCCTGTTCCCTGAAGGCCGCGAAAGCCGCGCTGGCCGTTGAGATCAACCGTCAACTCCTTCTCGGCGGCAAGCACCGGGCCGCAATCGAAAACGGAACGCTGAAACTCACCGCGCACGAAACCGAAGCTGTCCGGGAACCCTTGTCGCGCTACTGGCAGTCTTTATTCCCGCGGATCGAGGCTGCCGATCCTGCGGCGCTGGCCCCGCTGATCCTTTATGGGAATTTCATCGGACCCGCGGCCCCGGAAGCGGCGACCGACGCGTCCGCCGTCGAGCGCGTCCTCGCGATCTGGGGACTCGCCGAACACTCCGATCCGCCGCTGCTGCTCGCGCAAGCGGAGGCCGCCGCGAAGCGAGCGTATGAGGAACTGTCCGGCGAGGCCGCCGCCGCGGCCCGGCGAGCCGCGGGCTCCGGCGGGGATTCCCTTCCCGCGGCGCGCGACGCGATCGCGCGCGTGCTTCGCGCCGGCGGCAGCGAACGCGGCGTCTCAAACGAGGACGCCGAAAAACTTCTCGCCGCCCCGCGGGAGGCGGTCCCGGAAAACACTCCGGCGCATTCCCTTCTCTCTTCGATTCGCGCCTTCTCGGGAGAAAGCGCTTTGGCGACGATCGACGAGCGCGGCCGTGCGGTGTTCGCGAGCGGCGACGCCGGCCTTCGGGTCGTGGCCGACCCGCTCACCGCGACCTTTCGAATTTGCCGCGCCCCCTGCGGACCGGGGGACTTTCTCGCGATCGACGGTGCGCCTGTTCCCGCGGCAGCGGAGCCTGCAGCGGCAAAACCGAAAAAGAAGCGCGGCTGGTGGTTCGGCGGTTCCGACGACGAGAAGCCCGCTCCGCCCGCGAACGACGCGCCCCCACCCCCTCCGACGCGCTTTCTCATCCAAGAACTCCGCTAAAGTCGGCTTTCGTGCGACCTCGGGCTTCCACCGATGCATATACTCAAAAGCATTTTTCTATTGATTTTTCACGAACATATGGTATAGTTTAGTGGCCCATAGTTGGCATATTATAAAATACCGTATGGTATTATGATACCCCTTTCTCAAATTAAGGCCTTTCAAGAATCCCGATCTGTCTCCGAGAGGGAATTAGCCAAGTCCACGAAAATAAATCGAATGACCCTTCGAGGACTCATTTTGGGAACCGGAAATCCCACCCTGAAGGTTATGGAGAAACTGGCGAACTATTTCGATTGCAAGCTTCGCATTTCCTTTGAACCCAAAACGGACTGCCCCACCGAAATGTCCACTGCGGCCGTATCCATGCGGGTCGCCGCCGGTGAGAGTTGGAAGATCGCGTTTTTCGACTTAGTCGACGCTTTCCGAAAAAACCAGGACTATCGGCTCGTCATGCTGCGCCCCACTAAAAAACTTGATCCTAGACTCAAGGCGCTTCTGGCGTCCATCGTATGCGAACTCTGCAAAGAGACCAAGCTCACCCCTCCGCCATGGGCGATGCAGGTTCAATTTCAGGAAAATCCTTGGTTTGTCTCGGGAATGGAATCCCTGAAAGCTTCCGCCCTCCAGGAATCTCCTTTGTCCTTCCGGAAGAACAACATCTTCGTCCTGAAAAATTTCCTCAACCGAGCGTAATTTGCTTACCGCCAAGGAAATCAAAGCCCTATTCGAAAAGCTCGATGCGCGCCTCGCAAAAAGGGGCGTGATGGGAGAAATCGGCATCGTTGGGGGGGCGGTCATGTGCCTCGTTTACGATGCCCGCGGTTCGACTAGAGACGTCGACGGCATATTCGAGCCGCCCGGCATTATTCGCGAATGCGCCAAGGAGATCGCCGAAGAAGAAGGCATCAACGAGGATTGGCTCAACGACGGCGCAAAGGGCTACATATCAGGAAAATTCGAGATCGAAACCGTCCTTGAATTGCCCAATTTGAAGGTCTGGGCTCCGGAGCCCCGCTACCTATTCGCGATGAAGTGCATCAGCGCAAGATTCGACACTAATGATGCCGACGATCTTAAGTTTCTGATTCGTCGCTTAGGGATCAAATCTGCGGCCGAAGCTTTTGATATCGTCGGCGATTACTACCCAAGAAAGCAAATCCCGACGAAGACGCAGTATTTTATTGAGGAAGTCATCGAGAGCTTGGATTAGATTATCAACGAAATGATTGCGTTGCGGCCCAATGCCGCTCGCCCGTATTCTCCAGATATCTGAAAGCGAGGGGGCAAGATGACCGTAATTCCGAATGTTCCGGTCTCAATGGACGTGCAGGACTACAAGCAGCTTTCCGAAAAGGATCTCGTTGGGCTGATCTTCTCAGAGGAAGACCGCCTGCGGCAAAAAATACAAGAAGTGCTGCTTGCCTAAGGACGCGTAACCGGCGGCCCGCGTCTACCAAAGCACAACTGCGGCAGAGCATTTTCCAATCCAAGAATGAGCCTGAATGAAGGGCCGTTGCCGTAGGCGTTTTTTGGGTCCGTTCCTCCGTTGTCGTTGGTCGTTTTATATCCCATTTAATGCCGTAGTCGTGCAGGTGGGTAGACGCAGGTTGTCGTTCGCCTTCGCCGTTCACGAGGTATCGGTTTCGCGCTTCCTGCGCGAGGGTTGCGGTTTTCGCTGCGCGAAAACCTATAAAGCTCCGTTTCATTGGGCGTTCACGAACTTCTTGAAAATCCGGTCGCGCGCTGCCTGCATAGTCGAGGCTGCCTGATTGTCAGTCTGATGGGCCGCGATCTTATCCAGGGCTTTGATGGTAACCCCCTTGCGTAAATATTGCGGATTCTTCTCTGATTCGACAATCATCTTGAGCCTCTCGTAAGGCGTCTGGTAGGTCTTGTATTTCTTGGTTCGTCGACCCTTCTCATCGACTGTCACCGTGGCAAAACCACAGGGCCGGTGGAAGTTGAGATACGGATTGAAGTGCTCCTGGTAGAAGCGGTTGATCGTCGAGGCGTGCTTCTGCTCGATATGCCAGTGACCCATGTGCTTTCGAATCACGCTGCCGTTCTTGCCCTCGACGAGGGCATTGTCGTTGGTTCGATTTGAACGCGATTTTGTCTGCTCGATTAGGAGTTTGTTCAAAAGCTTGGCGATCGTGCCGTTGATGAACTCGCCGCCGTTGTCTGAGTGGAAGTTCACGATGACAAACGGGAACATCGCCAGCGCGATTTCTAGAACCGGCGCCAGATGAGCCTCCGAGATTGCCTCCACGCACAGCACGATCTCCCACTGAAGCACCGCGTCGACCATATTGACATGATAGACGCCCTTGACCCCGTTGAGATCCCCCTGGTGAACCGTGTCGACGCGAATGTACCCCGGACGCCCCTGCGGCTCGGGCTTGCGCCTGATCCCAATCGAGACGCACACGCTGCGCGTCTTTGCGACCGTCTGCGCCCGTTGTCGGTAGGCGCGGCTTGAGCGCAGGTTGTAGATGTGCGCCGAGCTGATGTCGCTGAGCCTCTCGAAGCGCTTGTCTGAAAAAACCGCGTACTGCCGCTGTAAAATCTTCCTCGTCGCCGGTCCCGACAAGCGCCCGTGAACATTGTCCGTTTCGGCGAGCAGTTCCTTGTCGCGGTTGGTGTACTTCGCGACGAAGCGGTTGCAATTCGCGTAGCCAGGTTTGATCTCGCCCTCCAGAAGATACCTCGTCACCAGCCGCGTCATTTGAGCGCGGGAAAGGCCGCTCAGGCGTTGAAGATAGGCTTTCACCTGGCCCTTGCCTGGGCGGGGCAGCTTGAAGTAGTCGAAGCGCTTGAGGACCCCGCCGATCCAGATGTGGAGCTCCTCTCGGCCGGCACGATTGAACGCGAGCCCTTCCGGACTTTCCAGAAAAGCTTGTACCTGGTCCAGCGTCGTGATTTTCGAGTCGTCCATGGTGATTGTCATGGACCCAGTATGCCACAGCCACGCCCAGCCGGCTCAGCCGAGGCAAGCCTCGTTTAGGCTCATTCTGCGTTGGAAACAGCTCTTCGTTCAGGCTCATTCTGTATTGGACAAGTCTGGCAGTAGATCAAAGGGGCGCCGTGTGCTATCATGGCCCCCTTGGAAGCCCTCGATCTTTTCTTCGCGCAAGCGGTCGATCTCGCCTGGGGTTGGCCTTTGATCGTCCTTCTGATCGGCGGAGGCGCGTTCCTGACCCTCTACTCCCGCTTCATCCCCTTTCTCGGAGCGCGGCACGCATTGGACGTGGTCCGCGGAAAATTCGACGATCCCGACGATCCCGGACAGATCAGCCACTTCCAAGCCCTGACCACCGCCCTCGCCTCGACCATCGGCGTCGGAAACATCGCCGGCGTCGCCGTCGCGATCACCCAAGGCGGCCCGGGGGCCGTGTTCTGGATGTGGGTCGCCGCCGTCGTAGGGATGGCGACCAAGTTTTTCACCTGCTCGCTCGCCGCGATGTACCGCAAGGTGGATGAAAACGGCGTGGTGCAGGGCGGGCCGATGTACTACATCGAGGTGGGACTCGGCCCCAAATGGCGTTTCGCGGCGGTGCTGTTCTCGATTTTCGGACTGATCGGCTGCCTGCCGATGTTCCAGGCGAATCAGCTCGCCGAAGTGCTCGAGGCCTCGCACGGCGTCCGGCCTCTGTTCACAGGAATCGCCTGCTCGGTCGTGGTCGCGGCGGTCATTCTCGGCGGGATCGAACGCATCGGGCGGTTTACGGAGAAGTTGGTCCCGTTCATGTGCCTCTTTTATGTGGGCGGCTGTCTTTACATCCTCGCGTCCCGCATCGGCCACATGCCGGCGGTGCTCTCATCGATCCTGCACGACGCCTTCACGGGAAGCTCGGCGGTCGGAGGATTCGAAGGCGTCGCCGTCGCGACCGTCATCACCACCGGCATCAAGCGCGCCGCGTTCTCCAACGAGGCAGGCATCGGTACCGCGCCGATGGCTCACGGCGCCGCCAAAACCGACGAACCGGTGCGCGAAGGGCTCGTCGCCATGGTCGGACCGTTTATCGATACGATCGTGATCTGCTCGATGACCGCGTTCGCGATTCTTTCCACAGACCTCTGGCAGACCCGCGGCATCCAAGGGACCGCCCTGACCTCAGCGGTCTTCGAATTGGCGATGGGCGCTCCCGGCCGGATACTCGTGACGATCTCGGTCGCGCTGTTCGCCGTCTCGACGATGGTCGGCTACTCCTACTACGGGAAGAAGTGCTTCGCCTATCTGTTCGGCGCCGCGCGAGGCCGCTATTACGATTACTTCTTGATCCTGACCTTGGTTTTCGGGGCGATCTGGTCCGCAGGCACCGTCGTAAACATCCTCGACACGGCGTTCGCCTTGATGGCCTTCCCCAACATGATCGCGGCGCTCGCCCTGTCGCCTCGCGTCATGGCCGCGGTGCGGGACTACTTCTCGCGCGAGCATGTCGTATAATCTCCCCATGCCGATTTCCGACGAACTTAAAAACCAGATCGACGCGGGCTTCGATTTTCGCGGCCACGTCACCATCACCTTCGAGGACGGAAAAACCCTCGACGGATACCTCTACAACCGCATCTATAAGACCGATAAGCTCTCCGACGGCGATTATATCGAGGTCTACCCGAAAGACAGCGACGCCTCCCGGCGTTTTCCGATGGAGTCTCTCCGGTCGATCGAATTGAGCGGCAAGAATTTCGCGGAATCCTACGACGACTTCCTGAAGCGCACCGGCGGCAAGACCTAGACGCCGCTGCGGCTAAAACAGCCGCTCCTGGCCGCCCAGATCCCGGATTTTTTCGGCCACCAGCGCGATCCGCGACAGCGCGATTTCGAGTTCAGCGGCATCCAGCCCCCGGTTCGAAATCAGGCGCACCTCAGGACCGCTCGCGTGAAGAACGATCTCCCGGTCTCCCTTGCGCAGATGGAACAGTTCGACAAGGCGAGCGATCATTTCGATATCGAGCAAGCCGAAGAGGTATTCCGCAGGCATCGCCTTGAAAATGAGATTCGACGGCTGGCCTTCCAGTCCCGTCAGCGGCGCCTGATCGGCCAAGGTGTTCTTAAACTTGGGTTCACAGGCCGCGTGATGGATGAACAGCACTCCCGAAACGAACTTATCCACGCGCGCCGACGCGACGACCCGGTACTCGTCTTCGGCCTCGCCGACGAACTGGACCGTGAGCGCCATCGGTTCGCGCTGTTCGGCGAGAGCGTCCGACGCGCCGATCATCTTCGAAGCCTCCCGCCAAACGCCGAGAGCGCCCGGCACAACCGAGCGCATCTTCTGGAATTGGGGACCGTTGTCCCCGGCGCGAAGGGCGCCGACGGAGGCGACCGCCTGCTCCTGCCTCTGACGCGCGTTGCGATGGAGGAAGTAAAGCGCCGCGAGAAAAACCGCGATTGTCATGACGGGTGGAATGTAGAAGGTATAGCCGACCCCGCCGCAAAGGATCGCGACGGCTCCGGGCAGCGCCCAGGAACGAAGTTCCTCGTCCCCGAACCTGCGCAATCCGAATCCGACAGCCGCCGACCCGAGGACGGTCGAGAGAAGAAGGACGGCGGGGCTTTGCGGGTCCAGCGGCATGGTTTCTATCCGCGAAGATCCGTTCGCACGCGCGCGGCGGCGCCGCGCAGCCGCTGAGCCGCCTTTTCATCCTTCAGCGAGGCTGCGTTGATCTCGACGTTTTCAAGCGCACAGAGTCCCGCCGCCCGAACCAAGTGAACCGCGCAATTGACATCGGAGCCGACCGTCCCGACCGCGTGTCCTTTAAGCGCCTCAAGCTTCTCCAAAACCTCGGCGGCCTTACCCGCCGTTTCCAGCGGAACCTCTCCCGCGCGAACGAGCGAGGCGTGCAGTTTCGCGGGACGCGATGGATCTTCCTTGCCCAGCGCATAGACGGCCATAAACGCGTCGAACGCCTCGGCGTCCGCCTCGGTCAGCCGCTCGAACTCCCGCTGTTCCGCCTCGAAATCGACCAACGCGGATTCGAGCGCCGACCGCCGCCGCTCGTCCATTCTCTTGGACTTCGACTTAGCGCTGATCCCGGCCGCCATGCGCGCGAGGGCGCAGGCGATCACGCCGGCGACCCCCGCGGCCGAACCGCCGCCCGGAGTCGCGTCCGTGTTGGAAAACGCCTCTCCGAGAACCTTCGCAGCCTCTTTCCAATCGCTCATCAATTCAATCCTCTACGCTTTTAAGATCAACGCGCGCGTCTGGGTGAACTCGCGCATCGCCCAGCGCACGCCTTCGCGGCCGGTTCCCGACTCCCTATTGCCCCCGTACGGCATCGGATCCGAACGGTAGGTCGGCACGTCGTTGACGACCAAGGCGCCGACGTCGAGGCGCTCCCACGCTCCGAGGACGCGTTCGATGTCGCGCGTAAAAAGCCCCGCATGCAGCCCGAAGCGGCTCTTTGAAATTTCGAGCAGCCCGTGCTCTATGCCGGGAATTCTTTCGAGCGTGACGACCGGTCCGAACACCTCTTCACAGACCACCTTCGCGCCGCGAGGCGGATTCTCGATCACCGTCGGGTGCACGAGGCGGCCGCTGCGGCCTCCTCCGCAGAGGACGGCCGCCCCCGACGCCTTCGCCTCTTCGATCCAGGATTCGACCCGAACGGCCGCTCGTTCGTCGACCATCGGGCCGACGTCGGTGCGCTCATCGGCGGGATCACCCACGGAGAGCTCCGCGACGTTCTCGAGAAAAATCTTCTTAAACTCCTCGTACACGGTCTCGACGACCAAAATTCTCTGCGTTGAAATGCACACCTGACCGGCGTAGGCAAACGCGCCCGCCGCGCAGCGCGCGGCCGCCCACGGCAGATCGGCATCCTCCGCGACGATCGCACCCGCGTTCCCGCCCAACTCGAGCACCGCGTGCTTGCGGCCGCAGAGGGATTTAAGCCTCCATCCGACCGCGTCGCTGCCCGTAAAAGACAGCACTCCGAACCGTTCGTCTTGAACAAGAGCCTCGGCGACCTCGTTCGCGCACACAACGACCGCGAACGCGTCCTCGGGCCAACCGGCCTCGAGCAAAGAGTCCGCCAACAGGCGCGCCGTTCGCGGCGCCTGCGGCGCGGGCTTCCAAACGAACGGCGCCCCGATCGCGATCGCCGGGGCGATCTTGTGAACGGCGAGATTCAACGGGAAATTAAACGGAGTGATGAACAGGCACGGGCCCCGCGAGAAGCGTCGGACCAGCGCGATGCGCCCTTCCCCGGACGGGTCGGAATCGAGAGGGATCCATTCCCCTCCAAACCGCTCAGCCTCGGCCGCCGCCCACCTGAAATTAAAAGCGGCGCGATCGACCTCGACGCGCGCCGCCTTCAACGGCTTCGCGACCTCCTCAACGATCGCGGCGGCAAAGACCTCGCGCCGAGCGCGGAGGATATCCGAAACGGACCGCAAAACGGCCGCCCGGCGATGCGCGGGCATCGCGGCCAGCTTCGGGGCGGACGCCGAGACGATCTTTACCGCTGCGAGCGCTTCTTCGAGAGTCCGATCCATGTGAGCCATTTCTCCGGGTCGCGAAAATCCCTCGCGATAAAATCGGGGGCGGAGGCGATAAGATCCTTCCAGGGCGACCATCCCGTCCCGACGGCGATCGTCCGGTATCCCGCTCTGCGCCCGGCGGCGACGTCGAGCGGCGTGTCCCCGACAACGAAGACGTCCCTGCGCAAAATTCGCTTGCCGCCGAGAAGTTTCCGCGCGCGCGCGACGCCCCGCCGCAGCAGCGCCGGCCGGTGATAGGAATCGGAGCCGTAGCCGCCGAAGCGGAAAAAGCCGCTCAATCCGGAGGGAGCAAGCTTGATCCGGGCGCCGCGCTCCATATTGCCCGTTCCCAAGCCGAGCAGCACGCCCTCCTCGACCGCCAGGCGTTCGAGCAAAGAGCGGATGCCGCGCGTGAGTTCGTACCTTTTCCCCCGGATCGACACGGCGACCTGGCGAGGCAATTCCTTAAGATAATCCCGGTGAACCGCGTCGACCTGCGCTCGGGTCGCCCGCCGCCCGGTCGCCGCGGAAATCGCTTCGGCGAAATTGCGCAGATCGGTTTTTCCCTGGAAGTTGAGCGACGCGCAAACTCCCGGCACCCCGTGCCGGCGTTCGACGGCCTTATCCAACGCGCGCGCGCCCGCCGCGCCGGCGCGGACCAGGGTCCCGTCCACGTCGAAGAGGAGGATTTTCACGCTCGGCGGGGGCCGCTCGCGTCGTGGACGAGCCCCCCCTTCTTGAAGACGAGATCGACCTGATTCACCCCGAACCAGTACGCCAATTCGCGGTAGTCCCGGCAGGACAGCACGATCACGTCCGCCTGCTTGCCCGCCTCAAGCGAGCCGTGCGTTTTGCCCAACCCCAGCGCGTGGGCCGCGTTGAGCGTCGACGCGACGATCGCCTCTTCGACGGTCATGCCCATCCGCGTACAGGCGATCGAAATCACTTCCTGCAGGTTCCAGCAGGGGCAAGAACCCGGATTAAAATCGGTCGCCAGCGCCACGGGCACGCCCGCGTCGATTATTTTACGGGCGTCGGGGAAATCCCGATGTCCGAGGAAATGATTCGAACCCGGAACCAGCGCCGCGATCACGCCCGCCTCGCGCAGCTTCGCAAGATCGGTTTCGTCCGCGTGATCGAGATGATCGGCCGAGGCGGCCTTGAGTTCCGCCGCCAGCGCGGCGCCCCCGGAACGCGTCAGCTGCTCCGCATGAATGCGAACACCCAGTCCCGCCTCGACGCCGGCTTGGAGAAATCGGCGGCATTCCAACCGAGAAAAGAATCCGTTTTCGCAGAATGCGTCCACGAAGCGGGCGAGCCCCTCCGACGCCACGACCGGGAGGACATCCTTGATGAGCATGTCGACGTATTCGCCCGAGCGTCCCCGGTATTCGGGTGGAACCGCGTGAGCCCCGAGAAAGGTCGGCACCAATTCCAGCGGGGACCCCGCCGCCACATGCCTCATAGCGCGGAGGGCCTTCAGTTCGGAGTCCTTATCGAGCCCGTAGCCGGATTTCGCCTCCACCGTGGTCGTGCCGCATTCCAAGAACCGGTAGGTCTGCTCGAGCAGACGCTCGGTCAGTTGACTCTCCGTGGCCCCGCGCGTGGAGCGAACGCTCGAGACGATGCCTCCGCCGGCCGCCGCGATTTCCTGGTAGCTTTTCCCGGAAGTCCTGAGTCCGAAATCCTCAAGCCGCGGTTCCCCGAAAACGGGATGGGTGTGGCAGTCCACGAATCCGGGCATCACGATCCTGCCGTCGGCGTCGTGAATCCGAGCTTTTTTCGCGTCGGGATCCCGCAGGACAAGATCGGAAAGTCCGACCGCGCGGATGCGGCCCTCCTCCATAAAAATCGCCCCGTCCCGGATCAGGCCAAGGGAACGCATCTGCTCCCCGCGACGAGGCTCGTCGGGCCCCCCCAGAGTCAACAGAACGGCATTCGTAATCAAGTGCTTCATCGTCGGCCGATTTTACTAAAATACCCGTACGGCCGATTTCGGCCGAGAAGGCAGGATGGGTCTTTAGACCCATCTTAAGCGGTCCCCGTAGGCCCTGATCGGCCCCCGGGGACGGGCATAGACTATAACGATGGCGCACAAAGCGCAAAGACTCCCGATCCTCATCGTCGAAGACGAACCCGGCGATGCGCAGCGCCACGCCCGCCTCCTGGAAGACGCGGGCTACGACGTCGTGATCAGCGAGACCCTGCGCCAGGCTCGGGCGCACATCGCGGACAGAAGCTTCTCGGTGCTGCTCGTGGATTTGCGGCTTCCGGACGGGGACGGCCTCGAACTGCTCGACCCGGCGCGCGCAAACGATCCGAACACGGTCGCGGTGGTCGTCACCGCCTTCGCCTCCGTTGAAACGGCCGTCGCCGCCATCAAGGCCGGCGCCTACGATTTTCTCACGAAGCCGGTTCCTTCGGAAAAATTCGTCAGCGCGCTGCACCGCGCGGCCGAACGCTACGAACTCTCCAAAGGGCTCTCGGAGCGGACCCGGAAAATGGAATCGGTCAACGAACAACTGGACCATCGCGTCCAGGACGCCACGCACGAAATCTTCGAACTCAACGAACGCCTGCGCCGCTTCGTCGGTCAATTGGTGGAGACGAACAACCATCAAACGCGCTACCTCGAAGACATGGCGCACGAGTTGAAAAACCCGCTCGCGGTGGTGATGGGCTACGCCAGCTACCTCACCCGCGACCCGCTGGACTCGTTCGATCCGGCGGAAGTGGAGAAGTGCCTGAAGGCGGTGTTTGACAATTCCCAGCAGCTCCATCGGCTCATCGAGGAACTGCTCGACTCGACCCGCCTGGCCGGTCGAAAGATTTCCATTTCCCCGGTGGAAATCTCAGGGGCCCAGTTGCTCAAGGAAACGGTCGACGGGATGGATTTCAAAGCGAAGGAACACGGCCTTTCGATTTCGCTCGACCTTCCCTCCAAGGAGCCCCTGACGCTCGCGGCCGATCCCGTCCGGCTCAAACAGATTCTGCACAACCTCCTCACCAACGCGATAAAGTTCACCGATTCCGGCGGAAAGATCACGGTGCGCGCCCGGCGGATGGATCACGGAGTTCAGTTCTCGGTCTCCGACACAGGACGGGGCATGAGCTCCGATCAACTGGAAAGGGTTTTCGACCGCTTCTTCCAGGTTCCCGGCTCGAACGGCGGATCCAACCGCGGGCTCGGTCTCGGGCTCAATATCGTACACGGACTCATCCGGCTCCACGGCGGCCGCATTTGGGCGGAGAGTGAACAGGGACGCGGCAGCACCTTCTACTTCACGATGCCCGAAAAACTCGACGGCATCCCCGCCGAAACCGAACCGCAGGAGTCCTATCCCCTCGCCGGCCTCAACTAGGCTTCCCCTCATCGTTTCAAGTAGCTCAATTCGAATTCAATTCGCGGACTTGGGCCCCTTGGGCCCATCTTAGCATGGGCTTAAAGACATTCCCTGCGTTCCCCGTTGGCCTAGGCGCAGCCGAAACCTAATTCGCTACCGTTCAGGTCATGCGAAAAACATCGCTGACTATGCTGTCCGCCGTTTCGTTGCTGCTGCCCGGCGTAGCGCCGGCCGCCGCACGCGTCGTCATGGGAGCCGCCGCGCGCTCCGCGACGATCGCCCCCGCGCCGTTGGGTGGAATCCGGGCTCCTCTGATTGCCCCCGGCTTCGGCGCCCCGTCCTTGATCGCGCCCTCCATGAATTTGGACGCCGGCCTGCCGACCTTGCTGCCGGTGCTGGAAGCGGGACTTCCGGCTCTGACAGCCCCCCTGCCCGCCGTCGCTGCGGCCGCTCCCGCGATCGCGCCGCATGCGTCGGTCGCTCCCCGGACGTTGAAAGCCCTGCCCGGTTCACCCGCGGCGGCCGTCTCTCCTATTAATAGGAAGAACCCGGTTCGCCGATCCTTGGCTGCGCAGGCCGAAAGAACCGCTCCATTGGACCAAAAGAGCCTGAACACTGCGCGCTTTGAGGCGGGAAGGCTCTTCGACGGGAACGGGAATCTCCGCGCGGCGGTAAACGCCGCCGATGTTCAGGACTGGCGTAATCCGGATTGGTCGGAGGACCGGCGCATCAACCGCGCTCTCGAGTCGCTCTATCGCTCTGCGGCCGGAACCGATCTCTACAACGACATCCGCCGCAATCACGCGCAGTTGCGCATCCGCGTCGACACCGACCGGAATTCCAACTACGACGCCCGAATGCGATGGGAGGACGGAAATCCGGTGCTCTATCTGACGGAATCGCTCGTGGACAACGAATCCAAGGAAGTGGTCGCGGCCTACATCGCGCGCGAATTCACGGATCTCTACTTCAACGACTTCCCCGCCTCGGTGGAACTCAACTACATCGCGCACGGCACGATGCTGCGCGTGTTCGCGGAACTCACCGACAGCGGCCGCTCCCGCGACGGCTACTGGTGGAACCGCTCGAAGGACCAACGCGTCGGAAACGCCTACGCGATGGAAAGCTACTACGGCTCCTGGAAGAAGGCGGTTTACGACCAGGTCCGCTTCGGCGCCGACGTCCGGAATTCCGAATTCTTCGAGTACCTCCGGGATCAGGACGTTTCCAACAAGGATCCCAACTCGAGCAAAACGCTCCGCCGACATTACCGCGAGGGCACGCTCACGTACGATCAATACCGTCGTTTCGCGGGCCAGTTCAGCGACCTCAACCAGGCCGAGTCCGCCTGGTTCGGCGACACCGGCCGCTGGTAATCGGAGCCCAGGAGAAACCCATGAATGCGAAAATTTTCTTGTCCATGCTGACGGCGACGGCCATGCTGAGCGCCCCCGTCGGCGCGACTCAGGACGCCGCACCGAAGTCCTGGACGACGCTGAGCGGTTCCGTCAGCGGCGTCTCCCAGTGGCGCACCGTCGACGTCCGCGACGCCGGAACCTGGAAGGCGCTCTGGGCCGAACACAACGCGCATCGGACGGACGCACCGTCCGCGCCTTTCGTGGACTTCGAACGCGAACGCGTCATCGCGGTGTTCTTCGGCATGCGCTCAAGCGGGGGACGCGCGGTCTCCCTCGATCTGAAAGAGAACAAGGACGCCGGCGTGCTCGAAGTTTCCGTCCGGGAAAACGCTCCGGCAAAAGGCGGCTTCGCGATCACGATGATGTCGCAGCCCTTCGTGTTCCGGCGGGCGAGCAAGGAGATCGAGAAGGTCGTCTTCCCGCAAGCCCCCGGCGCGCGTTCGCCCGGATCCTCACCGGTTGCACCCGCCGCCTCCGTGAAACTCGCGGAGCGCAAAACCTCAACGGCCGTGAAGGTCGTCGCGGGGCTGGGCGAGCGTCTCGAAGACCTGCGTGATTCCGTCGCGTCGCTCAACGCCGCCTACGACGGCGGCTCGGCGAAATCCGCCGTGGTCTCCGGCGCCGCGCCGGTCGTCTTGACCGGCGGCAAGCCGCTGCCGGGACAACAGGAAGATCAGGGCAAGCCGCTTCCGGGCAGGAAAAAGGACTCCGGAAAGCCGCTTCCCGGACAGGGCGGTCAAAACGGCAAGCCTCTCCCGGGCAACGGCCGCGGCAAACCTCTCCCGGGGGATCCTCGGGAGGGCGGAAAACCGCTTCCCGGACAAGGCGCGGTCCGTCATCCGCGCCCGATCTATCCCGGCGGACCGCTTCCGTCCAACGACCCGCGGCTGGAAGGCGCCGATCGCGCCTTCACGACCTACGGGATGGACTATGTGGGCTATTGGAACGGAAAGACGTTTTATTCGACGAGCCGGGGAACGCTCGAACGGAACGGCAAAAACGCCGGGTCGCGCTATTCTCTGTCCTTGGCGAGCCGCCAGATGCGAAACCGCTACCTGTTCTACTACGACCCGGCCGACCGGGCGTACTACTACGTCCCCGATGAAGAGCCTCTCGGAAACAGAGTCGGGCGGGACCTGACGATTCAGTTCCTGAACGCCTCCCAAAGCCCGCTGATGCCGTGGGAATCGGAGCGCTTCGTCTTCGAACTGACCGGCTCCCAACTGACTCTCGTCAGCCAGAACGGCGCCTACCGGTACACGGGAACCTTCTCGTCGTTCGCGACCGATCCGTCTCAAGTGATCGTGGAACTGACGGCCGGGCAAAAACTCCTCACCGCGCCCGACGCCCAAGCAGTCACCGCCGGGATCCAGGCCACCGCGACCGGCCTCAAGCTCATCATCAACGACAGGTGGGCCGCCGAATACGCCGGAGAAACGCTCGAAATCTCGGCCGTCGTCCGCTGGGACGACGGAAGCTTCTGGCGCCGAGACCCGGTCGTCTTCCAAGCCACCGGCAACGCGCCGCTAAGCTTCACCGCTGCGAAAACGCTCGAACATGAATTCGCGGTCTCAAAGACCGGAAAGTACTACCTCGAATCATGGGCATTCCGCCGCGCGAACAGCAAGATCAGCACCTCACACTGGATCAACCGCGGCCAAGGAAACAGCGTCAAACGCTGATTTTGAGACCGTTTCTCCACTTTTTCGCATAAAGTGGAACAAATCAGCCGGAATTATGCGTTTTGCGCGTAATTCCGGCTGAGTCTTTACAAAAAGAGTGATCTAATTCGAGATACGAGTAGAATCTATGCCACTCGGAGAAACGGTCTTAAAAATTACAGGTTGAAGGAGCGCAAGGCGCCTTCGAGAGTGCCGTGCTCGAACGGATAGCCTTCGGCCTCGAGACGCCGGGGAAGCACGCGCTGACCGTTGATCAGGATGGAATCGGCCATCTCTCCGAATGCGAGCCGCGCGGCGAACGCGGGCATGGGCAGCACGGCCGGACGCCGCAGCACCTTCCCGAGCGTCTTCGCGAACTCCGCGTTAGTGACGGGATTGGGAGCGACGGCATTGACCGGCCCGCGATACGCGTCGTCTTCGATGCAGTGCCGGACCGCGCCGGCGGCGTCGTCGATATGAATCCAACTCATCCACTGATTCCCGCTTCCGACGCGCCCACCGACTCCGAATTTAAACGGCAGAAGCATCTTGCCGAGCGCGCCGCCTTCCGGGCTCAGCACGACGCCGATGCGAAAGTTCACAACGCGAATTCCCGCGGCCGCGGCTTCGGCGCAGGCCTCTTCCCAATCGCGGCAAACCTTCGCCAAAAAGTCCTCGCCGGCCTTGGCGGTTTCATCGACGGCGCGCTGACCATGTCCGTAGATCCCGATCGCCGAAGCGCAGATCAGCACCTCCGGCTTTTTCTTGAGCCCGGCCAGGGACTCGCACAAGGCGCGCGTCCCCTCGACTCGGCTTTCGCGGATGCGCTTTTTCTGGCGAGCGGTCCACCGGCGGCCCGCGATATTCTCCCCCGCCAAATGGACGACCGCTTTCAGACCCTCAACGCGAGTCGGTTCGAAGATGCCTCGCTCGGGACTCCACAGCACCGCGGCTCCCGTTCCAGCCCGGGTCGGATCGCGCACGAGCGGAACGACCCGATACTCCGAAGCCTCCAGCTCGGCGCGCACCGCGCGACCGACCAATCCCGAAGCACCGCTCAGCGCGACGCGTGCGTGTTCACTCATCGGAGCCTCCCTGTTCCGGCAAGGACGCCAATTCGGCCTTATACTTGGAGAGATTCTCCTCCATCGAGAGAAGAAACTTCTCGGCGTACTTCTTTTCGAGATCGCCGTCCTTATAGTACTGGAGCCGGCTCTTAAAATCCGGGATCGACATCTCCAATCCCATGATCACGCGCTCCAAATATTCCCGCCTTTCCATAAAAACCTTGTTTTTCCACCAAAATTGACAGCTTTCCGACGCAACTGTTATACTTAAGTATGCCCGCAAAGACAACCGCCCCGCTCACGGCCGGCGACAAAGCACCCGCGTTCGACGCCCTCGACGGCTCTGGAAAGCGCCACAAACTCTCGGATTACAAGGGAAAATCCGTCGTCTTGTACTTCTACCCCAAGGACAACACGCCCGGCTGCACGATCGAGGCCTGCGAGTTCCGCGACGCCCAGCCCAAATTCAAGCGTAAAGACGCAGTCGTTCTCGGCGTCAGCCCCGACCCGGCGAAGTCGCACGAAAAATTTTCCGACAAGTTCGAATTAAACTTCCCTCTGCTCGTAGACGAAGACAAAACGATTTGCCACGCCTACGGCGTGTGGCAGAAGAAGAAATTCATGGGCCGCGAGTTCATGGGCGTCGTCCGTTCGACCTTCATCATCGATCCCAAAGGAAAAATCGCTTTCGCGGAATACGGCGTGTCGGCAAAAGGCCACGCCGAGGCGATGCTCGGAGAACTTTAATGGCCGCTAAAATGACCCCGCAGCGCCGCGAAGCCTTGGTCAAAGGCGCGTCGAAAGCCAAGATCAAGGCCCGCGTCGATTTGACGGCCTGCACCGGATGCGAAGTCTGCATCTCCGCCTGCCCGGTTCCGACCTGCATCGAACCGTTCGGCGAGAGCATCCAAACGCGCGGCGTCTTCGTGAACTTCGATCTCTGCATCGGCTGCATGCTGTGCGTCAAGGACTGTCCGTGGGACACCATCGCGATGATCCCGACGCCTAAGACCGAGGGAAAGACCACCAGCCTCGAATGCTGGCAGGACTCTTCGGCGCTGATTTTCGACAACATCGATCTGCTCGACGAGAGAGTGAGCACGCCGTTGGTGGCGAGCCTAAAAAACACCCCCTCCGAAGGCGCCTCCTAAGAGGCGCTTGAAAGTCACCGCTAACGGCCTGAATTGGCGCGCTGGTATCCCCGGAGCCAAGAAGCATGGTCCGTGCACAGCGCATCGATCGAAAGCGAGGCCCATCGCTTCCATCGCCCGATCAACTGATCCGGCGCGGCAGCGTCTTCGTGCGCCTCGCCGCCGAGCAGCCCCGGAGATGTCGCGTGGAGTTCGGGAGATACCGCTGCGATCTTAAATCCGTGCTCGCGCAGTGTCTTGATCGTTTCCGCCGTGACCAGTTCCTTTCTGGAGCCCGCAGGGCCAATGCGGTCCCATTCGTCCAACCAGACCCAGGAATAAAGGGCCTTCCTCGCGATCGCTTCTTCGATAGAGAGTAAGGTCCCCCCCGTTAGTTCGCCGTAGCGGTTGATGTCGAACTCATGCGAGACGGAGGCGGCCAATGACAACTCCGGCAGAGCTTCTTTGATTCGGGAGGCCGCCGTCGGTCCGGCATCGAACAGAAAGAGACGATCTCTAAGACACGAAGCGAAAGGCCGCAAATGGTCGACGAGACGCCCGATGGTTCGTTCGCTCTGGTTTTGATGTTTGAGATGAAGCGCCGACGGCGTGCCGCCGAATTGCACTACGAGATCGAGCAATTCTTCGAGATCGCACAATCTCCCGCCCGGCAGTCGGACCGCTCGAAGCTCCCGGCGGTTTAGATCCGCGATCGAAACATCAAGCTTTCCATCGGATAAGCGGCCGAGGTAGGCGTCATGGCAGACCGCGAATGCGCCGTCAGTGGTAAGCTGAAGGTCGAATTCCAGGCCGAACCCTGACTTTATCTGCGACGAAAACGACTCCCAACAACTCTCGCCGGACAATAGCTTTGACTTGAAGCCGAACGGGACGTCGATCCCTCGATGGGTCAGGAGGGCGCTGAACACTTAACGCGCCGGAACGGACAGGGAGGTGTATCCTCCCTTGAATGAAAAATACGCCTCGAGATCTTCCGGGGTGCCGATCCCATGCATCGCTTCGGCGGCAATTTCCCAAATTCCAACCTTCCCGTTTTTCTCGATCAATTGATTATAGATGGGAGCAACGTAAAACTCGTTATTGACTCGCAGGTTTTTGGCGATCATGGAACGTGCCGAATCTTTGAATGCTTTGCCCGAGGCGAAGTGATAGATGCCGACCGTGGCGTGTTCGGAGATCGGGCGTTTTTCGGCGATCTCGACGCCGAAGCCGGCCTCGTTCAGGCGGATGTAACTCCATTTCGTACTCGTGGCGGGAAAGGTCATCACGAGGCCGTCCACTTCCGAGCGCACAGCCTCCTCGAGGAAGTCGGTCATGCTGCAATCGACGATTTGATCGGAGTTGGCTACGACCACCGCGGCGGCGGCGGCGATGAGGTGTTCCGCGGCCAAAACCGTGCACGCCGCCCCCTCGGTCAGGCCGTCGAGCTGCACGCAGTCCCAGTCGGTCCCCAATCGGCGGCGGAAGAGGGATTCCAACCGGTATTCGCGGTAGTGCTCGCGCTGACAGATGAAGATGAATTTAGACGGTTGGCTGGGCTTCAGGTTTTCGATGACCGCCTCGATCATCGTCTTGCCGAACATGTCGATGAGCGGCTTAGGGTCGCGGTAGCCCGCGTCGGCGAAGCGTGAGCCGCGGCCGGCCATGGGGACGACGATGTTCACCGGGCTGCTCATTTTCGCGGAGTTCCCATAAATTTGTCGTGCGTCGCCCCGGGAATTTTTACGACGACGTTCGTCGTGTCCTCGAGCGCCTCGAAATCGGTGTCTTCATTCGGCTCGATCACGACGATATCTCCGGAACCATACTCCGCGCCGTTCATGCGTACTCGACCGGAGAGAATCAGGGTTACTTCCGTGGCGATCTTGTGGTAGTGCCGCTCTTCCTTGGTTCCGGCCGCATAGGTTTTGACACCGACTTCCGCGGCCCGGGTCGAGAGGACCGTCGGAGAGAAATCACCGACGAACCACCCCTTGATCATAGAGGAAAGTTTTGCGGTCTTCATCAATTCTTCTTGATGCTTCGCTCGAACTCCTCTATGCGCTGAGGCGTAAAAAATGAGACATAGGCGTCGGAAGGGATCTCGACGGCCCGGACGTACTTCCCCGCCAGGATGAGCTCGTTAAAGGTCGGCGCCAGGAAGAAGCGGTCTTCCACCGTTCTCCCGTTTAGAATGGTCCTTTTCGCGGCTTCGACGAAGATCCGTCCGGTCGAGAAGTAATAGAAACCAGCGATAGCCTTGCGGCTGATCGGATTCTTCTCGGCGGCCTCGATGACGCGGTCATTATCGAGGCGGACGTAAGACCAGCGCGGGTGCACCGCATCAAAACACAAGCAGCCGGCATCGGCGCCGCTTGCCGCCAAGCGCGGGAAGAGAGCGGGAAGCACTCCCTTGAATATTTGGTCGCTGTTGACCACGAGGAGGGGCTCGTCGTTATTGATGTAGTCGACCGCCATTAAGGCCGAACAGAGGGCTCCCCGCGTCTCGCCGTGAATGCGTATCACGGTACTGGGCAGATCGGTTAAGAGGGAGAGCGTGTTGTCGAGATGGAATCGACGGCAGTCCGCATCGCGCACCGTGAAGATAAACCGGATGTCGTCCCCGATGTCTGAGAGGTTCTCGACGACGCGCTGGATGATGGGCTTTCCCAGCACCTCGATGAGCGGGACGGGGTAAGGAAAAAGCTTCGGGTCGAACATCTCGGACCGGCCGGCGATGGGCAGGAGGATGTTCAGCATCAGAGCGCGTCTACCTTTCCAATAAATTGGGTAATGTTGTGTAATGTGACATCGTCGACCCCCGTTACTTCCAGGACGTGCGCGCCGGCCGCCTTAGCCGCCTGAATTCCGTTCTGGTTGTCTTCCACCACGACGCATTCCGCCGGGGAGAGCTTCATCGCGCTTATGGCGGTCTCGTATATTTCGGGATCCGGTTTCGGCTTCTTCACGTCTTCATTGGAAAGAATGCACTCGGGGTACTGAGCGAGGGACGCCCGATTCATCATCAGTTCGATGGTCGCGCGGATCGAATTCGAACAAACCGCGAGTCGGTAGCCGCGCTCTTTAAGCTGCGAGAGCGCGTACTCATGGATAAAATTCGGACGACAGCGTGCGTGAATCAACTCGAAGGTGTAGCGCTGCTTGAGTTCGTTGAGAAACGGGTGAAGGCCTTCCGGGAGGCCGCGCTCGAGCGTCAGCATCTCAAGCTTCTTGCGCGTCGGCAAACCGTCGTAAGTGACCAGGTGGTCGTAGCGGCTGATTTCCATTCCGAAAAGGGATAGGGCCTTGTTGAGCGCCTCGAAATGCCAATCCCGCGCATCGATAAGGACCCCGTCCATGTCGAAGATGATCGCTTTGATTTTCGGCATTGAGTTCCTAGGAACCGGAAAGCGCTCTCTCGCGCGACAGGAAGGAAGAATCGCTTCCGGACATCCTCGGCGATATTATCAAATTCGAGACGACTGCAGGTGCCGGAGCGGCTATCCCAAAAGATCCGGTAAGCATCGGGTGGGCTCAGAAATCGACGACGGGCTCGAATTGGAGGGCATGTTTCGCGGTGCGGCCGCGACGCTCGCGCTTTTATACGGCCAAAAGCGCGAGCCCGAAACGGAAAACATCATTTTGGACGCAGGTCTTCCCCGGCTGTTTTATCCACAACGGCACGATATCGTCAATCGGTATCTAGGCGGGGGCGGCAAGGCCGGGCGGAGCCAAAATCGCCCAGCGCGCTTGCTCGAACATCTCCCGGAACGGATAGGACTGGGGAATTTTAAGCCAAAGGACCCGCGAGCGCCTGGACACCACCGCCGCCAAACGAATCAGCCGGAAGCGCACGGTCTTGATCGTCAAGGGGCGCCACGATTTTGGAAGAGCCAGATGCTTGGTCGCCGCGAAGACCGTATTGGCCAGCAAAGCGATCTGGAAGTAGGCGGCATTGGCGTAGAGCTCCCGGCATGGCAGCTTGGAAAGCCCGAAGCCGCCGTGAAGTTCTTTGTTGACGTTCTCGGAACCGGCCTGGCGGTTGCGATGGAATTGGAGCACCAGTTCAGCAGGCCAATCATCGAAATTAT
>PFUL01000184.1 GCA_002790095.1 Elusimicrobia bacterium CG_4_9_14_3_um_filter_62_55
GATTTTTTGAGAAATACTTAAAAAATAAGTACTTTTTACATCTCGCGCGAGATGTAAATAGCACTTTGTTTTTCATTATTTTTGCAAATATTCGATTTTTCCGCGGTGCAAAAGCGCGAGCGACGCTGACCTGCGCCGCTCCTTTGCGCGCGCGCGATTAGAAAAGAATCCCCTACGCTTCTGCTTCTGACAGCCGTAGCGTGGTACGGCTTTTTGCTCCCTCCCCCAACGGCGCAAACCGGACCCTAACCTGATCTTTTGGGGGCCACCCCGCGAAAACATGCCCTCCAAGCCGAAAATGATATAATCGGCCTTCGTTCTAGGAGAGGTGCGTGAGCGGTTGAAACGGCACCCCTGGAAAGGGTGTAGGGTTAATAGCCCTCGAGGGTTCGAATCCCTCCCTCTCCGCCACTTTCATCATGCGCCCGCCCGATCTCGAACGATTCAGCGTCGCCGACGAGCGGGTGGCCCCGTGGGTCGCCGCCTTCGCCGCGCTGGCGTTGTATCTTGCGCTGCCCTCCTTTCGGTTCAACCACGACGGCGTCGCCTGCGCGATCGCCGTCGAACTCGCCGACGTTAAGCATCTGCTTCACGGCAATCACCTCCTCTACGGAGTGTTGGGTCTCACCTTCCATTCCTTTCTGAACGCGATCGGAGTTCCCCTCAACGCCCTCTGGTCTTTGCAGTTAATGGACTCGCTTTTGGGCGCCGCCGGCGCGGGACTCTTTTGCCGGCTGCTGCTGCGCCTTAAGACCCCGGTTTGGATCGCCTGGCTCGCCGCCATGGGCCTGACGATTTCCCACGGCTGGTGGCTGTTCAGCATCGACGCGCAGGTCTACGTTCTCGGCGCGGCCCTGCTCCTGCCCGCCTGGACCGAGGCGCTGGAAGAAAAGCCGCGGCCCTACGTTCTCGCATTTTGGAATTCCCTGGCGGTGCTCGGTCACGTGCTCAACGTATTCTTCTTTCCCGCGGCGCTGTACGCGCTTTGGCGCTCCCGGGAATCGAACGCGTTGCGCCGGGATATGATGCGCTATTGCCTGGCGTCCGCCGTCTTCGTCCTAGGCGCTTACGCACTCGCGGCCGAACACGGCGTGCGCCCCGCCGGCGCCGAGGAACTCAAGCTGTGGCTGCTGGGCAGCGCGGCCTTGGGTCCGGGACGAAGCTTCCTCTGGTACGCTCCGTCGTCCTTGGGCTCCGGTCTCGCCGACTGGGCGCGCGCGGGGATGCGGGTCGTCTCTCCCGTGATGCCCGTCGGCGCCGCTCTCTGGGCGCTCGCCGTCCTGTCGAAACTATCCAAGAACTCCGCGCCGCGCTTCGCGATCACGACGGCATGGATCGCGATTTTGTCCTATCTGCCGATGACGCTGTCCTACGAACCGTATTCTTTCGATTACCGCGTCACCGATCTCGTCGGGCTGTGGCTTTTGGCCGCCCTTTGGCTGCGCGGTCGGCGCGCGGCGTCCTCGCCTCCCAATCCGTGGGCGGTCGTTTTCCTTTTCGCCTTGGCGGCGACGAACATGGCCGGAGCGATGCGGACGCATCAACGACCGGAAGCGAATCGGCAGTACCAAAAGGCGTTGTGGTACAAGGGAACGCTTCCGCAAAACGCCTGGGTCGCGAGCGTGGGTCTCGAAGAGGTCTACGTCCCCTACTTTGCGCACCTGAGACCGCTCAGCCTGCGCTACTTTGACGGGCGTCCGACGGCTCTACGGGAGCGAATCGAAGCGCTGGCCCGCCGCGGAGAACCCGTCTTCGCCGCCTCCGACTCGCTGAGTCCCAAGTGGATCGCGCATCTCGACGGCCTCGGCCTCCAATATGTCGACCGGTTCGAGGAATTCGAAATCTATCTTATCCGGAGCTACTGGAACGGAAAGCCGAAAGGCAGAAGATAGAAGAAGTTGAAGACGGCCGCAGCGCTCAAGAACGGGCCGAACGGGATGTGGTCCTTACGTTCCAGCTTTCCGCCCGCGATCTGCAGTCCGCCGTAGATCGCCCCGAGAAACGAGGCGATGACCATACAGTCGTAGGCGCCGAGGATTCCGGTCCAGGCGCCGACCGCGGCGAGCAGCTTTACGTCTCCCCCGCCCATCGCGTCCTTCTTGAATGCCCACTTCCCCAGTAGCAGAATCGCGAAGCAGAGCAGAAACCCGAAAATGCCGCCGGCCGCGGAAAACGCGACCTTCGTCCACGCGCTCCCCGCATGGAGCGGATTGAGCGGCGCCAGGACGGTCCCCAGCACCCAAAGCCCGAGAGACAACTCGTCGGGAATTAAAAAGGTGTCCCAGTCGATCATCGCCACCGCGACGAAGCCCGCGGAAGCGACCAACGCCGCCCCGACCCAGGGCCACCACCCGAACCAGCGCCGCCACAAGGCCAACGCCAAAAGACCGACGAACGCCTCCACCGCGGGATAGCGCGCCGAGATCGGCTTTCCGCAGCAGCGGCCACGGCCGCGCAGCAGCAGCCAGCTCAACACAGGGATGTTGTCGTAGAACGCGATCGGCGCGCGGCACAGGGGGCAGTGGGAGCCCGGGCGGACCACCGATTGATCGCGCGGAAGCCGGTGGATCAGCACGTTCACGAAGCTACCCAACGCCAGGCCCATGCCAAGCCAAAACACCCAGAGGTGAAACGGGAAGGTGAAGACGAAAGAGGGCTCGCTGTGCATGGTCGGGAATATCTTACGAAAAACAAGAAACGGGGCCCCCGGTTTGCCGGGGACCCCGCCTTGTCTTTAAGCCCTGTGCCGTTAGCACTGCGCGCTGTCCGAGCGCCCAGCACAACGGCACTGCCGTGCCGTTAGCACTGCGCGCTGTCCGAGCGCCCAGCACAACGGCACTGCCGTGCCGTTAGTACGTCGTCCAGACCGAGTTCTTCGAGTCCGTGTGGGAACAGTTCACCCACAGCGTTCCGTAGTTCGGATCGCCCGATACGTTGTCGTAGCGCCAGCCTTCCGCACTATCGCCGACGACCGACGCGTTCGTGAACGCCGCCGAGTCCGCATGGTAGTTCGGGGTCTTCGCCTTCGGTACCGACGACAGGTACTTACCGTCGATCGTGAGCGATTCGGGCAGGTTGGGGTAATACCCTTCCATGTCACCGTAGTAGATGCTCAACGCCGATCGGATCGCTCCCAGGTTTCCCTTGGTGGCGCCTTCATTCGATTTTCGGATCAGGTCCGCGAATTTCGGGATGGCAATGGCCGCCAAGATACCAATAATAGCAACCACGATCATCAGCTCGATGAGCGTGAAACCCTTTTTCGCTTTCCGATCCTTCATCAGGTTCCGCATACAGCTTCCCTCCTTTGTACCGGTATTGTAAGCAGGAGTAATTCGTTCGATTCCGGTCCTCATGGAAGCCGTCAACTGCGACTGAGCTAGTTTAGCGTCGCGAGCGACCAAAGTCAATAGGGTCGAGAGTGACTTTGGTGCCTGGATTAATCCTGGCACCCGCGAGCCCAAAAACGACGGTTTTCTCCTGTGAATTGCTGTATAAAACTCTAAAGTCAGGCCCCTGCAGCTGAGCGCGAAAATCTCTCAGGCGGCGAGCCGAGGCGAAGCGCTCCCCGAGCGAGGAACCGATGTCCGGAAGCCCTGCCCAGAGGATGTAGGACACCCCCCTCTCCTGCATCCGACCGGTCAACGGCCCCTCTCCGGTGGGGAGCGGGATGAACGGACGCCCCGTATAATAGGCGTCCCGACAGTAGAACGCCGAGGCGAACAACGCGCCGGGTTCGGCGAACGCGCGGATCGCCGCATAGGTCTCAGCGGCCTCCGGGCGGTAGCGTAGATTCTGGCGGGAGACCAGCACCGCGCCCTGCCCCGGAACGGTGAGCAGCGCGCACGCGGCCAAAACGACGCCGGCGCGCCGGGAAACGAATTCCAACGCCGCGGCCCACCCGAACACGAGAACCGGCAGGAACGGCGGCAAATAGCGTTCGTACCAATAGGGCCAGAACGCGTGCAGAAGAATTCCGAAACCCAGATAGACGGCGGCGGTCTGATAACCGTCGGCACGAACGCGGCGAAGCATGCCCCAACCGGCGGCGGCCCAAGCCCCGGCGCCGACGACGAGCGCGACAGTCGGCGTTCCCGGCTGCGGACGCCACGCAAGCAAGGACTCTCCGAGCAACCGCATCCCCTGGGAGGCGTTGTTTCCCGCAATCACAAAGAGCGCGCCGATCCCTTCGACGCCGAGGGTGTTCCACAACTCCCCCTGCTCCGCTAATCCCGCGCCGGCCCAATCGCTCCACAGCTTCCAAGCCGCGACCGCCGACATCCAAATCGCCGCCGCCGCCCCAGCGTCCTTCCAACGACGGCGGGAGGCGTAGGCGCCTAAGACTGCGGGAACCAAGGGCACGGACGCCGTGCGAATCAGCCAGCAAAAGGCGAGCAGCAGTCCTCCCGCCCAACCGGACGGGGGATCGTCCCGGTCGAACAGCAGAAACGCCCCAAGGACGAACGCGAGATACGGGATCTCGTTCATCACCACGCCCGCGCGCGATAAGACGAGCGGATTGAGCGCGAACAGCGCGGTCGCCGCGCCGGCGACCGAAGGCGAAAAGCGCTTTCTCAGCCACAACCACAACAGAGCGTCGCACGCCAACAACCACGCCCACGTCCACAATTGATATCCGAGCGGGTTGTCTCCGCTCACCAGCGCCGCGGGAGTCAGCAGCAGCGGCCATCCCGGACTGGCGATGGTCAGCGGCGGATCGCCGGGGAGAATTCCCAGCGAATAGCGGCCTTCGAGCAGCGACCGGGCGGCGAGCACGTACTGCACGTCGTCGTGCTCGAAACCGAGGTAATGCCCGGGCACGCACAGCAGTTGAAACAGCCCGAGGGAGACGAGCAGCGCTCCGGGGAACCAACGTCCCCCCGGTCGCAGCCGCTCCCAAAGCGTCAAAAGTCCTCCACCGGGGAATGCGAGGCCTTTGATTCCACGCGGCCCGCCCCTTTCGCGAGCACCGCCTCCCGCAATTGACCGATCTCCGCGTCCGTTTCCCGAAACGCTTCCAGGGAGAACGGTTCAGGCGGGGCCAATTTCGCCCGCAGCGCCGCCTGCCGTTTCAAATCGACCGAGGCTTTCGAAACGCCGTTCGCGGCTTCGGCCGCCAGCTTCATCCGATGACAGATCAGGATCAGGTCCGTTCCCGCCTCCGCGGCCAAACGGACGCTTTCGCCCAGAGACCACTTCCCCGTGATGGCGCCCATGTCGAGATCGTCGGAAACGACCCATCCCGGAAACTTCAGGCGGCCGCGCAGTTCCCCCTCGATCATCGCGCGCGAAAGACTCGCGGGAAGCCCAGAGGCGTCGACCTTCGGGTACAGGGCGTGCCCCATCATCACGCAGTCGAGACGCTCTCGCAGCGCGGCGTACGGCGCCCACTCGTTGGCGAGAAGATCGTCCGGAGCGCGGTCCACAGTGGGAAGCGCATAATGCGGATCGACGGCGGCGCCCGAATACCCGGGGAAATGCTTCCCGCAGCCTAGAATTCCCTCAGCCCGCATCGCGTCAAGGAAGACTCCCGCATTGCGCGCGACCTCTCCCGCCGTTCTCCCCCAGGTTCTCCCGCGAAGGGAGTTCTCGGCGTCGTCGTTGAACGCGATGTCGAGAACGGGACAGAGATCGAGGTTGAAGCCGAACAGCCGCAGCAGGCGTCCCGTGAGCGCTCCATGGCGCTCCATGAGTTCGAGGTCGCCGACGTCGCGCAGCTGCACCGCGTGCGGCGGTTCCTGACCGAGCTCTTTAAGCCGGGATACCCGCCCGCCCTCCTGATCGATCGTGATCACCGGCTCGACATCGCAGGCGTCGCGCAGGCCGTCGATCAACTCCCGCAGCTGCCTGGGCTCTTGGATGTTCCGGGAAAAGAGAATGAATCCTCCGGGCCGAACGTCTTCAATGATGCGGCGGGTTTGTGCATCGAGAATCGGACCGGGGACGCCGAATACGAGGGCATGCGTGGGTTTAAGTTCCATTATAAAGGAAGATACAAAACAGGAAGCCCCTCGCGAAGCGAGAGGCTTTTCCGAATACGATGAGTGGGTGCGCAGGATGGGAGTCGAACCCACAAGGACTTGCGTCCACACGCTCCTGAGGCGTGCGCGTCTGCCAGTTCCGCCACCTGCGCGTGGCCGCAGTATACCATTTCGGCCCCCGGACTCGCCGGGGGCAATTTGCTAAACTCGAATCTTGTCGAAGAAAAAAGCCGATCCGGATAAAATTCTGATCGCCTCCAACAAGAAGGCGCGGTTCCACTACGAAATTTTCGACGTGGTCGAAGCCGGGCTGAGCCTCAAAGGCCCCGAGGTCAAATCCTTGCGGGACAGCAAGGCCCGCCTGGAAGGGGCCTTCGCGCGCCTGGAAGGGTCCCGGGTGTTTTTGCATCACCTCTACATCGCCCCCTACTCCCACAACACGGGCGAGGAAATTGACCCCGAGCGGACCCGCCCCCTTCTGCTCCACCGCAAGGAAATCGAGAAAATTCGCAAAGGCGTCGACCAAAAAGGCCTGACGGTGGTCGCTCTCGAACTCTACTTCCGCAAGGGATGGGCGAAGGTCGCCGTCGCGCTGGCCAAGGGGAAAAGGGGCGCGGACAAGAGAGATACGCTGAAGCGAAAAGCGCAATCCCGCGAACTCGAACGGTCGTTCAAGGGCAAATTCCGGGTTTAACGATGACGGGTCCCGCCCTGCCGCTGGCGCTGTTCGCGCTCGCCATCGGCGGGCTGAGAAATCCGTGGGCCCTGGGCGCCGCGTCCGTCTTTCTTTGGGGCGCCGTCGCCGCCGCCCCCGAAGGACTGCGGCGGCTCCCCGGCGCGCGGCTTTGGATCGCCTGGCTGCTCTGGTCGGCTGTGAGCGCCGCGCTTTCCGCCGAACCGCTGCGAGGACTGGCCGCGTTATCGTTGCGGGCCTCGGCGTTCGGTCTCTTGACGCTCGCGGCCTCCGCCGAAGATGGGCCGACGCAATGGGTCCGTGCCGTCCTCGGGGCGGCGCTCGCAATCGAAGCCGCGTCTTGGCTGGTCGCGGTTCCGGGATTTGATTTCGTCGGTGTTCTCTATCCCTACTACAACTACACGGGCGCGGTCGCGTCCGTCGCGGCGGTACTCGGCTTCGGACTTCTTCTGGGCCGCTCCAAAAAGGACCGCTTATTCGGAGGCGCAGTCTGCGCCATCTCCGTTGTATGGATACTCTGCGCCTCCAGCCGCGGGAGCGCCTTGGCCTCCGTCGTGGGCATCGGGGTTGTACTTCTGCGCGCGCGGCGCTTTCGCGTGCTGGCCGCCTTCGCCGCGGCGTTTGCGCTCACCCTCGCGCTGCTGTTCACCGCGGGTTCCCCGCTGCTCAAACTCGACCGCCCTTCCTCTAATCTTCGGCCGCGCCTTTGGTCGGCCGCCCTCTCCGTCGCGAAGGACGCCCCCTTCTTCGGACAGGGGCCGGGGCAATTCGACCGCGGGTTCTTAAAACACAATTTCCCGGCCGCGCCGGAGGAAGCTCCGACGCGCTACGGGATCGTCTCCAAACATGCCCACTCGGAACCGCTGCAGGAAGCCGCGGAAACCGGATTCCCCGGGGCGCTGCTGCTCTTGGCCGCGCTGCTGACGACGATGACCGCCGCATGGCGACGGTCGGATCTCCTCGATCCCCGGGCGGCCGCGTGCGCGGCGCTGCTCGCCCATGCCTGTTTCGACAATCTATTTGCGCTTCCCGCGCTTGAGTGGTTGTTCTTCGCGATGCTCGGCTCGACGGCCTCCGGCCCACCGAGGGACGCGCCGAGATTCCCCGCCGCGGCCTTGCCTTTCGCAGGCGCCGCGCTCGCCGCGTTCGCCTGGTGGCCCGCCTGGACCGTTGCCTCCGCCCGCGCGGACGGAAGCGAGGACGCTTTGCTCCGCGCCCTCGCGACGGCCCCGCGCGATCCTGATTTGTGGGGAGAGCTCGCCTTCCGGAGAGCCCAGGAGGGACGTCCGAGAGAGGCGCTCGACGCCCTAAGGGCCGCAGAATCCCTGCATCCCACTCACGCGCTGTATCCGCTGATGGGCGCCGGCATCTTCCAAGCGGGACGGCGCTGGAACGCGGCGCTCTTGTTGAGCGAACGCGTCCTCGCGCTGGAACCGCGAGCGGCCCAAGCGAAACTGATGCGCTGCGAAGCGCTGTTGGAGATGGGGCGTCGGGGTGAAGCCGCAGAGCAACTGAAGCGCTTTTACGCGGAAACCGACCGGAGCGGGAATTTCAAGGCGATGCGGGAATACCCGCGCTTCATCCTCGGCTACGATGAAGACCTGCTGACGCGGCTCGAGGCGCGGCTTCGCTAGATTAGAAACGGATTCCGATTCCGGAATCGACGCCGACGCGGTTCGTGTAGGTCGCCGCGAAATGCAGGTACACGTACGCCTTTGGGCGGAGACTGAGTCCGACTGTCGCCCGCGGCACAACGACGCTCACCGCCTCTCCGAGCAGCGCGGGATCGCGTACCGGGGAGGAGCGAACAACCAATCGGGTGCGGTCGGCGCCCGCTCCGAGATAGGGAGAGAACTTCTTAAAATTGAGCGAGGCCACCAGGTTCAAACCGGTCTGACTCGCGGAGAACTGCTGATGCGCGACCGAGTGTGCGGACCATGCCACGAGCACCTGCGGCAGCCAGGGACTTTCGGTCTTCTTGTTGATCCCGTAGCGCATACCGCCGCCTGCGATCGTCGTTCCCTGAAAACTCACGCCCCGAATATAGCCGTCCAAGCCGAAGGGGAGGCCGATCTCGGCCTGCACCCACGGAAGCCCGAACCCCTTCGTTCCCTTGTCGCGAAGCGGGCGGTTCCCCGCTTCCGAATTGAACCGAAACCCGCCCCGTATTCCGACGTCGAACCCGGAAAAGCCCAAGCTCGCCCCGTTGTGAAAAGTGGCTGCGCCAAGCACCGCTCCCAAATCGCGGGCGAACGGCTTTAGCGAAGGGCGATCCGCGTATTGCTGAAAGCCCCCAAACGGGTCTTCGGCCCAGGCGGTCGCGGAAGCCAGAAGCAGCGAAATAACGCAATAAAACAGCTTTTTCAAAAAGTTATCCAGAGAGATATCCCCATTTTCACCAACGCATGTTAACAAAATTTCACCCTCGACGACGAACGCTCCGAGAGCCCGCAAGCGTCGTGCCGGTCGCGGCCAGGCGAATACCCTCTAGCGTCAAGTTTGCCAAATAGACGGCGGGGCGACGGAGAGCCCCGCAAAACAGACGCCCCAACCCGCCCGTAACGAGCACAGCGGGAGGTTTCTTCCCCCCCATTTCGCGGATTGTCTCTTCCAGGACCCGGTCGATCATCCCCAAATACCCGAAGTACAGCCCGGCCTGGAGGCACTCGACGGTGTTCTTTCCGATGACGCGGCGCATGGGGCGAATCGGAATCTCAGGCAGCTTTTCCGCCTTGAGCGAGAGCGCCCGGGATGCGACCCCCGGACCGGGGAGAATCGCGCCCCCGAGATAATCCCCCCGGCCGTCTACGCAATCGAAGGTCGTCGCGGTTCCAAAATCGACGACGATCGCCGGTCCGCGAGCGGCGCGATGCGCCGCCAGGGCGTTGGCCAGACGGTCCGCCCCCACCGAGTTCGGCGTGTCGACGAGAAGCCGGATTCCCAAGCGCGAGCGCGGGGTCAATTCAAACGGCGCCTGTCCGCACGCCGCGCGCGCGGCTTTGCCAAGGCGCGCGTCCAGTGATGGGACGACGCTCGCGATGGCGATCGCGTCGATCTTCCCGAACGACGCGATCCGACGCGAGAGCGCGGAAGGCGCGGGAGCGGGAACGGATTCCATCCGGGAACGCCGCGCGAGACGCTCCCCGCGATAGAGACCGAACGTGAGATTGGTGTTGCCTGCGTCGATGACGAGCAAGGTTTGTCCGCTCATGGAAGCGGCGTCGCTTCCGGGGCCGGGAACTTCCGGCCCCGGACGCTTCGGCCGAAGGGGCTAGACGAGCGCCCCGATAAGCTCTTTGACGGCTCCCGCGGATTTCATCAACTCGGCCCGTTCCTCGACCGTGAGGTTGAGTTGGATGATCTGCTCGATTCCTTTCTCTCCGAGCTTGGTCGGCACGCCGACGAAAATGCCGTCGATGCCGTATTCGCCTTCGAGGTAGCACGCGCAGGGAAGAATCTTCTTCTTATCCTTGAGGATCGCCTCGCACATCTCCGCGGCCGACGCCGAAGGGGCGTAGTAGGCCGAACCCCGCTCGAGCAGCTTTACGATCTCGGCGCCGCCGTTGCGGGTGCGGGTGTTGATCTCCTCGATCTTGGCGGCGGGAAGCAGTTCCGGAATCGGAATTCCGTTGACGGTCGAGAAACGAGGAAGCGGAACCATCGTGTCGCCGTGTCCGCCGAGCACCATCGCGTGGACATTCTCGATCGAGACGTCGAGCGCCTCGGCCAGGAAGGCCCGCATGCGCGCGGAGTCCAGGACTCCCGCCATCCCGATCACGCGGTGCTTCGGGAATCCGGATCTCTTCAAGGCCACCGAGCACATCGCGTCGAGCGGATTCGAAACGATGATGAGGATGCAGTTCGGCGAATGCTTAACGATGTTTTCGGTCACCGCTCCGACGATGCCCGCGTTCGTCTTCAACAGGTCGTCGCGGCTCATCCCCGGCTTGCGCGGAAGCCCCGCCGTGATGACGACGATATCCGAATTCTTCGTCGGTCCGTATTCGGTGGTCCCGACGATTTTCGCGTCGTATCCGTAAATCGGCGCCGACTCTTGGATATCCAGCGCCTTGCCGGCGGGCATCCCTTTCGACTCCGGGATGTCGACGACGACGATATCCCCGAGTTCCATCTCGGCCAGCCGCTGTACGAGCGTCGCCCCGACGTTGCCCGCTCCGACCACGGTAATTTTCTTGCGCGCCATATTAACTTCCTCCTAGCGGGGCCCAAGCCCCGTTGTGCCCGTCATCCTGGGTGCTAATTATTGCGGACCGGCCTAGCGGGGCCCAAGCCCCGTTGTGCCCGTCATCCTGGGTGCTAATTATTGCGGACCGGCCTAGCGGGGCCCAAGCCCCGTTGTGCCGGTCTTCATGGGGGCTATAAGACGACCGGCCCTCGATGCGTTCTAATCGTTCTTGCAGCTCCCGAACCCTGGCGGCGTCGCCTTGAAGCTTCGCCGTTTCGGCTAAATCGTGCAGCCCGAACCGCATGCCGGGCGCCAACGCCACCGACGCTTCCAAAGCCGCGCGCGCCCGGACCAGCCGCCCCCGACGCATCAGCGCCAATCCGAGCATCCGGTGCGTTTCGGCTTCAGCGGGACGCCGGCGGACCCCGTCCGACGCCAACTCGATCGCGGCGTCCAACGCCTCCACACGATCCCCCGCGGAATCCCAAAGGGTATTCAACAAATCTAAGCGGTACGCCGTCTTCCCGGGATTGAGCGCAAGCGCACGGTGAAAGTACTCGGCCGCCCGTCGCGGCTCGCCGCGTAGACGCATTTTCCTTCCCAGTACGTCGAGACGATCCGCCGAGGCGTCCCAAAGCCCGAATCCCAATGCGAACAAACCCGCCGATATCGCGAGGGGGCCCGCGGCACGGGAAGAGCGAGTCGCCGAAGCTTCTGGAACGAATACCACTCCGCCCCACACGCCGGCCAGCCAGGCCGCGGGAATTCCCGGAAAATTGAACTTCCAAACCGTCAACAACGCGGCCGCGGCCCCGCAGAAAACCGCGAGGTCCTTGCGGGTCTCTACGGAGCTCTCGCGCAACAGGACGGCCAAGCGTTTTCCCGCTCGCCAATGCAGCCAAAAAAAGGCGGCCAATCCCGCAGTCCCGAAAGACGCCGCGACTTCCAACCAGTCGTTGTGGGCGTGCGGGAACGAGAGGGTGCCCCTCGAAAGAGCCGCCATCGCCTCGGACGATCGCCCTCGAAACGCCAGAGTGAACGTACCGGGACCCGAACCCAGCCAGGGCGTTTCCCGGAACTGCTCGACCGCGATTTTCCACGCCATCAACCGGTCCCAATCCCCGGTACGCCCGCCCCACCCCCATCGCGCGGCAAAAGCCCCGACGGTGAGAACGCAGAGCGCCGCGACGACGGCACGCCGAACCTCCGCCTTCGAGCGCGGCAGGCGAAGCCAATACGAGAGCGCGAGCCCCGCCGCCGCCGCGACCCAGGCCCCGCGCGAACGCGTCAGCCCAAGTGCCGTGACCGTCAGGACGAACGCGGCGGCGCCCAAGAGCCGACGCCGCCGGGGCGCCGATAAAGCCTCCCGCACGGCAAACGGAAGCGCGAACGCCAAATAGGCCGCCAGCGCCGTCGGGGAACCAAACGTGGAGATCGCGCGAGCAGCATCGCCTCGCTCGAACGGCGTCGTCCTCCATCCGAAGCGCTCGGCAACCGCCAACGCGGCGACTAAAGCGGCCCCGGACGCCGTCCAGCGAGCGAGACGATCGAAGGTTCCTCGGTTCGTGGCGGCGCGCGCGGCGAAAAACCCGGCCGCACACAACGCCAGCCCCGGCAGGGCGGGAAGCGGCTCGAAATCGGGCCCGGTCCAACTCAGCCAAGGATCCGTCGAAACTCCCGCCGACAGCAACGCCGCCGCGCCGAACGCGAAAACCGGGAGATCCAGCGCCGAAACGAACCCGGCGAAACCCCTCGAACGCAGCGACGCCGAAAGCGACACGACCGTCGCAAGAGCGGCGAAAATAAATTTCGGAACGCCGAACGGATCGCGGAACATCCAAACGCAGAGGACGGGAACGGCGCCCGCAGCGACGAGCAGGGAAGTCTCGGCTAACGGGGAGGATTCACAACGGGATGTTGCCATGCTTCTTCCGCGGAATATCCGCCTTTTTGTTCCGCAGGAACGCGAAGGCCCGGATCAGTTTCGGCCGGGTCTTGCGGGCTTCGATCACCTCGTCGATGTAGCCGCGCTGAGCGGCGAGGTAGGGATTGGCGAATTGCTTCGTATACTCATCGACGAGTTCCCGGCGGCGCTTCTCGTGATCGGCGGCCTTTTTGATCTCCTTCGCAAAAAGGATGTTGACCGCGCCCTCAGGCCCCATCACGGCGATTTCCGCGCAAGGCCAGGCGTAGTTGAAGTCTCCCCGCACGTGCTTGGAGCTCATCACGTCGTACGCGCCGCCGTACGCCTTGCGCAGAATCACGGTCACCTTAGGGACCGTGGCCTCGCAGTAGGCGTAGAGCAGCTTCGCTCCGCGGCGGATGATTCCTCGATGTTCCTGCTCCCTACCGGGCCAATAGCCGGGCACGTCCACCAAGGTCAGCAGTGGAACGCTGAACGCGTCGCAAAAGCGAACGAAGCGGGCCGCTTTCTCCGAGGCCTGGATGTCCAAGGCCCCCGAGAGCACCTTGGAATTATTGGCGACCACTCCGACGGTGCGCCCCTCGAGACGGATAAAGCCGCAGAGGATGTTGCGCGCCCAGTCCTGATGGACTTCGAGGAAGTTGGCTCCGTCGCCGATCTCGCGGATCACCTCGAGGGTGTCGAAGGCATGGCGCGCGGCCCTGCGTGAAATGCGGTCGAGCGTCTCCGATTCCCGCTTGGGATCGTCGGAATTCGCCTTCACTCTTGGGAGTTCCCGGTAATTCTGCGGCAGATAATCAAGCAATTCCCGGATCATGCGGAAACACTGCTGCTCCGAATTCGCGACAAAATGACAGACTCCGGACTTTGAGGCGTGCGCGTCGGATCCGCCGAGTTCGTCGAAATCGCACTCTTCCCCGGTGGCCGCCCGAACGACTTCGGGACCGGTGATGAACATGTGGCTCTCGCCGCGGACCATGAACACGAAATCGGTCATCGCGGGTGAATAAACCGCGCCTCCGGCGCACGGTCCCAGAATCGCCGAAATCTGGGGGATGCGTCCGGACGACTGGACGTTTCGCCAAAAGATCTCCGCGTAGCCTCCGAGCGCGTCGACGCCTTCCTGAATGCGTGCGCCGCCGGAGTCGCTGAGCCCGATCACCGGAACTCCCGTCTTGTCGGCGAGATCCATGATCTTGCAGATCTTCTCCGCGTGAGCGAGCCCGAGGGATCCCCCGAGGACGGTGAAATCCTGGCTGTACACGGCGACGCTCCGCCCCCGAATCTTGCCGAGTCCGGTCACGACGCCGTCCGCCGGGATATCCCTGTCTGCGAGTCCGAACTCCCGAGCCCGCGTCTTTCGGAGCAGATCGATTTCCTCGAAGCTGTCCTCGTCAAGCAGGTGCTCGATGCGCTGACGCGCGGAAAACTTGCCTGTCTTAGCGCGCGCTTTGACGCGCTCGTCGCCGCCTCCGGCGCGGGCCTTTTCCTGCAGCTTTCGAAGCGCTTCGGCCTTGTCGCTGATGATCTTCATTAAGGAGCTCCTACCAGTTCTAAAAGCGCGCCGCCGCAATCCTTGGGGTGTAAAAAGCAAACGTGATGTCCCCGGGCGCCGGGACGCGGGGCTTCTTGAAGCGGAGGCCGCCCGGAGGACTTCAACCGCGCCATCTCGCGGCCGACGGAGTCCGCGTGAAACGCGAGGTGATGGAGACCCGGACCGCGCTTACGTAGAAATGAGGCGATCGCCCCCTCCTCGCCGGTCGGTTCGAGCAGTTCGATCTCGGTCGCGCCCTCCGCTTCACCCGGATGCCCGAGAAAGGCCACGCGGACCTTCTGCGTCCTCACTTCTTCGCGATGGGTGAGCACCAGTCCGGCGGTTTCCTCATACAGGCGGATCGCGTCATCGAGATTTTCCACCGCGATGCCGATGTGGTCGATCCTCACGCACCGCCTCTAATGAGCTTGCGGCCTAAAGTCAACGGGTCGGATTTCTTATCCAAAAGCAGATCGATGTGCCGCTCCGTCACGCGGTCCAGCGTGCTGCGTGTGATCAGCCGGGAAATCAACAGGGAGAGTTCTTTGCGCAATTGCCGCTTGCGTCTTTCAAGCAGTTTTCCGGTTTCCTCGAGATGCCGGCCGTGGTCCACGATGGAGCCAAGAAGTTCCTCGACGCCTTTCTTCGTGCGGGCGGAGACGGCGTGAACCGGAACGACCCAGGCCCCTTCTTCCGCGTCCGGACCGAGGCTCATCGCGTCGCGGATGTTCGCGACGGCCTTGTCCACTTCCTCGAGATCGGCCTTGTTGACGGCGAAGACGTCGGCGATCTCCATCGTCCCCGCTTTCATCGCCTGAAACTCGTCGCCTTGATACGGCGCCGTGACGCACACGACCGTATCGACGACGTCGACGATCTCCACCTCGTCCTGCCCGGTTCCGACCGTTTCGATGAAAATCCAGTCGAACCCCCTCTTTCCCTTCGCGGCTTCATAGGCCTGAAGCACGTGAATCGCGGCGAAAATAGTTTCATTGAGTCCGCCGACCATCCCGCGGGTCGCCAGGCTGCGGAAGAATACGCCCTCGTCGAGCGCGTGTTCCTGAACGCGAATGCGGTCTCCCAGGAAGGCGCCTCCCGTGTAGGCGCTGCTCGGGTCCACCGCGAGCACCGCCACCGTTTCCGCGTCCTTTCGGACGCGGGCGACGAGAGCGTTTACAAGACTGGATTTCCCGCTGCCGGGGGATCCGCACAACCCTATGGTCCGGGAACCGCCGTGGTACGGGAAGAATGCCCGCGTCACCGCTTCGTATCCCGAATACTCGTCGGTCACCATCGTGAGCGCCCGCGAGACGGCCCCCTGATCGCCGCGGCGGACCCGCTCAAGCAGTTCGGGTGCCGCCGCCCGACGGCTTCTGGAGGCGGCACTTCCTCGCGATAGCGCTCGGTCGGCGGTCGCCGCGCGGCGCTTAGCGGCGCGCATGGCGTCCCTTCTTCTTCGCGGCGGCCTTCTTCGCCGTCTTTTTCGGGGACGACTTCCACGAGCCCGTCTCCAGCGCGTCCTTCAAAAACTCTGCGATCCGCACCGTCGGAGTTCCCGGCCCGAAGACCGCCGCGACCCCGCTCTTCCTAAGGGCGGCCTCGTCTTCTTCGGGAATAATTCCCCCGCCGAAAACCATCACGTCGTCGAGCCCCGTTTTGCGCAAAAGATCGACGACTTTCGGAAACAAAGTCATGTGCGCTCCGGAAAGGAGGGACAGTCCGACGGCGTCCACGTCCTCCTGCAGCGCCGTTCGGGCGATCATTTCCGGAGTTTGCCGAATCCCGGTGTAGATCACTTCGAAGCCCGCGTCGCGCAGGGAGCGAACGATGACCTTCGCCCCGCGGTCGTGCCCGTCGAGACCGGGCTTGGCGATAAGAATTCTATATGCGTTTTTATTGGCCATCGGAATCTCCTACCAAATGCCTTCCTGCGTCTCGAGCAGCTCCACGATCGCGTCGGCGATGTCCGGGTCGAACCGGGTTCCTTTTCCGGCCCGGATTTCCCGAACCGCCGTCTCGATGCGCTGCTCCGGCGGAACCCCGCCGTTCATGCGCAGATCTTCTATCTCTTCGATGACGCGGAGCACGCGCGCGCCCTCCGGAATTTCCTCGCCTTTCAATTTTCCCGGGTAGCCCGTCCCGTCGTAGTTCTCGTGATGGTGACGGATGATCGGAAGAGCGCCCTCGAGCATGTTGATGCCCTCGAGCATTTTCACGGACAGAAGCGTGTGCTGTTCCTCCACCGGAGACGTGATCCCGACCAATCCGAGGATGCGCGGATTCTTAAAGCCGACGTAGCCGATGTCGTGCAGCAAGCCCGCGTAGTACGTCATGCGGTACAAATAATCGTCTCCGCCCATCGCCCTTACCACGGCGCAAGCCAGGCGGGCGACCCGGTTGGGGTGGTCGAAGTTGCGCGGCTTGGAAACCTCGATCATCCCGCCCAGAAGCTCCAGAACGTGTGAGAAGAAATTCTTCTGATCCTGGATGATGCGCGTGTTCGTGATGGCGACCGAAGCGAGATTCGCCAGGCTCGAGAGCAATCCGATGTGTTCGTTGGCATAGGTGCCTGTCCGTTTATTGAGGACCTCGCAAACCCCGACCAATTCCCCGCGGAAAAACATCGGCACCGCGATCAGCGAGCGAGTGATGAACCCCGATTTCTTGTCGAACTGCCCGGCGAACCGCGGGTCCTTCGACGCGTCGGGGACGATCTCGGGACGGCCTTCTTTCGCCACCCATCCGGCGATGCCCTGTCCTATGGGCAAGGTCATTTTTTTAAGCTTCGCCCCGGCCTCGCCTCCCGCGACCTTGAAGTAGAGGCTCTTCCGGTCGTCGGTTACGAGCATGATCGCGCTGGCTTCCGAATCGAGAAGACGCTCGGCGGCCGTGCCGATTTTCTCCAGCAGGAAATCCAGGTCGGGTGTGGAGTTGAGAGAACCGGCGATTGAGAAGAGTTCGAGGGCGAGCGACAAATCGCCGACGCCTCCCTTTGCGGAAATGGAATCGGGCGCGGGAGAGGTCATTGCGGCTTATCCTCCTCTTTTTCCTGGCCGCCGATCACTTCGCGGACCGTCGTCCAGCCCAGTTTCACCTTCTCGAGACCGTCCTGCATGATGGTTCGAAAATTCCCCTGTCCGACGGCGATCGGGGTCAGAGTCGAGACCGACATGTCGGTCAGGGAAACCTTGCGCAGCTCGTCGCCGAGAATCAGCAGTTCGTGAAATCCGATACGACCCTTGAAGCCGGAATCCTTGCACTCGTCGCAGCCCTTCCCCTTCATGAATTTCGTCCCAGGTGGAACATCGACCTTATGCTCTTCAAAGAGGGCGAGTTCCTCAGGTCTCGGATCGTGAGGTTCGGCGCAATTCTTGCAGTTGCGGCGGCCGAGACGCTGGGCCAGGATGGCCTTGGTCGTGGAAGCGACCATGTAGGCCGGTACGCCCATTTCAGCGACGCGGCTTAAAGTCGAAAGCGAGTCGTTCGTGTGAATGGTCGAGAAGACGAGGTGACCCGTCATCGCCGCTTCCATCGCGATATGCGCCGTTTCCCCGTCGCGAATTTCGCCGACCATGATAACGTCCGGATCGAGACGCAAAAACGAGCGGAGCGCCGAGGCGAAGTCGAATTTCTTCCCCTCGCCGAGCTTCAGGTCCGGGTTGACGGGGACCTGCACGATTCCGTCGAGGTTGTATTCGACCGGGTTTTCCGCGGTGAGAATCTTGATGTCCGGGCGGTTTACATAATTAAGGCAGGAGTAGAGCGTGGTCGATTTTCCGGAACCCGTCGGACCGCAGACGACGATGAGACCGAAGTTCTTTTTCCCGCCGATGCCCTCGAGCAGTCCCAGGAGGTTCCTCTTCGTATCCTCCATGAAACCCATCACGTTGATGTCGACCTGAATCGATCGGCGGTCGAGAATACGAAGCACCGCGGACTCTCCGTAGACGGTCGGCACGATCTCGACGCGGAACTCAATGGGGTTGCCGCCCGCGAGAATCTGGATGCGCCCCGACTGAGGGATGCGGCGCTCGGTCAGGTTCATCGAGTTCGTCAAAATCTTCAACTTCGCCATGATGGCCTGGCGGTAGGCCCACGGCACCTTGAAAGGTCCGGTCTTCAAAATACCGTCCTGGCGAAAGCGCAGCAGCAGGGCATTGTTCTTTCCGGAAGGATCGGCGAACGGTTCGATATGAATGTCGGAGGTCTTCGACTGAATCGCCGAGAGGAAAATCGCGTTGACCCACTTCTCGACTTCCGGGGCCGAGGGGTCGACGTCCGAAATATCCGACGCGGGCGCGTCTTTCTTGACGTCGCCGTCGAGATCGGGAGGACCGTCCTCGCCTCCCTTCTGCACGTCCTCGATGAGAGCCCCGAGCGCGGCGCCTTCGCCTCGGTTGTACGCCTGATTGAGCGCGTCGATCACGTCCCACGGCATGGCCAGATAGGCCTGGACGTCGAGGCCGGTGCGCAGATGGATATCTTCGGAAACGAAAAAGTCCTTCGGGTCGGCCATCGCGACGAAGAGGATGGATTCCTCCTTCGCGAACGGAATCGCCTGATGCCGCCGCGCGACGGCTTCCGGAATGATCTGAACGATCTCTTCGTCGGGCTCCATCTGGGAAAGGTCGACGGCCTTCACCTGCCACTCCTCGGACAAAACCTTGAGGAGCTTCGGCTTCTTCATCAGCTTGTCTTCGACGATGACCTGCTGAATCGGCTTGTCTTCCTTTTTCGCCTTCTCCGCCGCGGCTTCGAGAATCTTCTCGTCGAGGAGTTTTCGCTCCTTGAGAATCTCGGCGACGGTCTTGCGTCGGACGAGGCCTTTAAGAGCCATGGTATTCTCCGAAGACGCCGCGCAGGGCGTCGCAGATTTCTCCGGTGGTCGCGCCGCGCTTGACCGCGTCGCCGACCAGCGGAAACAGATTCTCCTTCGAACCGGCCGCCTTCGCGAGCCGCCCGACCGCCTCCTCCGCGGCTGCGCCGTCTCGCTTGCGCCGGAAGGACGCGAGACGTTTCTTCTGCTCGCGCTCAAGCCCCGGGGAAACCTTGAGCGTCTCCCGCTCCCCGGCCCTTTCGACCGCGCCGTCAATTTCGTAGGAGTTCACGCCGACGATTTTTCGGCGACCCGCCTCGATGTCCTTCTGGTAGCGGTAGGCGCTCTGTTGAATCTCGTTCTGAGCCCAGCCTTTCGCGATCGCGGGAATCATCCCGCCCATTTCTCGGACCTTTTCGAGCGTCTTCCAGGCCCGGGTCTCGATCTCGTCGGTCAGCGCCTCGATCGCATACGAGCCCGCGACCGGGTCCACCGTGTCCGGCACGCCGGTCTCATGCGCCAGAATCTGCTGCGTGCGCAGCGCGAGTTCCGCGCTTTCCTCGGTCGGAAGCGCGAGCGCCTCGTCGAACGCGTTCGTGTGGAGGCTCTGCGTCCCTCCGAGAACCGCCGCCATCGCCTGCAGGGACACGCGCATGACGTTGTTGAGGGGTTGTCGGCTGGTCAAGGTCGAGCCGCAGGTCTGGGTATGGAAGCGGAGTTTTCCGGAGCGCGGGTCCTTCGCGCCGTAGCGTTCGGTGACGATCCTATTCCACAGTCGGCGGGCGGCCCGGAACTTCGCGATCTCTTCGAGGAAATGGTTGTGGCAGCCGAAAAAGAACGCAAGCCTCGGCGCGAAATCGTCGATCGAGAGTCCGCGCGCCAGGGCCGCGTCGATGTAGGCCTCGGCGTTGCCCAAAGTGAACGCGACTTCCTGAACCGCGTCGGAACCGGCTTCGCGGATGTGATAGCCCGAGATGGAAATCGGATTCCATTTCGGATAGTGCCGGACCGAGTATTCAATCACGTCGGTCGCCAGGCGCATGCCGTGCTCGACCGGAAAGATGTAGGTGCCGCGCGCCAGATATTCCTTCAAAATGTCGTTTTGGACCGTGCCGCGCAGCATCGCGGGCTTCGCGCCCTGCTCTTCGGCCACCGCGGCGTACAGCGCAAGCAGCACCGGCGCGGTCGCGTTGATCGTCATCGAGGTGGAAACGTCCCCCAGCGGAATCCCGGAGAACAGGGTGCGCATGTCGTCGATCGAGCCGATGTGAACCCCGACGCGGCCCACCTCGCCGCTCGCAGCCTTGGCGTCCGCGTCGTGCCCGATCTGAGTCGGCAGGTCGAACGCCGTCGAAAGGCCGGTCTGCCCCTGTTCGAGCAGGAAGCGAAAGCGCTTGTTGGTCTCGGACGCGGTCCCGAAGCCCGCGTATTGGCGCATGGTCCAAAGCCGGGAGCGGTACATGTCGGAGTGCACCCCCCGCGTATAAGGGCCCTCTCCGGCGTTTCCGATCGCGGCGGCGGCGGTCTTTTCCCGCGTATCGCGTCCGGCGGCGCCTTCGGCGCCCGGTCCGTAAAATCGTTCCAAGGTGATTCCCGACGGAGTCGTGTACTCCGCGGAGGCTTCGTCGACCGTGTCGCTCATCGAATCTCCAATAGGTCCCCTTCGGACACGCTGCCGTCCAGCGCGCCTGCGGGCAGTTCCAGCACGCTGTGCGCCGTGAACACCCACGGAGACAAGCGCCAAGGCTTCAAATCCTCGATCACGCGCCGTACGCGCAAGTTTCGGTCGAGGAACAGGACGTCGATCGGAAAGCGCATGAAGAAGGTATGGATCATCGGGCACGGGACGATCCAAAGCCCTTCCTCGGCCTCCATCCGGTCACGGCCCAACAGCCCCTGAGCCCGCGACGCGGCCGTATCCGCCAGCGCCACTTCCCGCGCCACAATCCGGTCCCGCGTACGGTTAAAGGCTATCAAAATAGCCTCGCGCGCTCCAAGAATTTCCCATGCGGTGTATGGGGATATTACCTAATCGGAGGGGGTCTCGGGCGGAGAGAGCAGTTCCTCAACGAGAAAACGCGCCTTCAGCGGAATTACACCCCGCGCAAGGTAGGCTTCGATTGCCGCGAAAACCTGCCTCGGATCGGTGAGGCCAAGATAACCGATGAGAAATTCGACGTCGGCGCGAAAATCGCGTCAACGTTCTTCGTCGCGTCGAGGCTTATCCCCTCTCTAAGAAATTCCCAAGGACGAACAGATTGCGTTTGCGAAAGATCGCCGGAGATTCCACCAGGGCAGAAGCCTTCAGGCTCTCCGCTTCCGATAAGAACCACGGGTCTTCGAGTCGACCAATCCCGCGACACCATTCCGGTGCCGACTCTCCGAGCAGGAATTCCACGCTCGAGGCGTACAACGCCCGCACTCGCCGAGGGCAGTCCGGGTCCGGCGCGAGCGCGCATAGGCCCGGATCACGCAGACGGCGATACGCGTCGACGAATTGAAACAGCCACAGCGTCCACGTTTCCTCCCCCTCCAGCTTGATCCGCAGCGAAGTCTCGGCCACCGAATCCGGACCGGCGAGCCAATGACGGGCAAGGAGCCTTTCGGCACCGGCGGACGAGAAGCCAAGCGCCGCAACGGTCGCCGTGATGGTAGACCATCGGGGGTCCGTCGCGCCCGACTCCAGTCGTTGGAGGGCACCGAAGGAGAGACCTGCGGCAATGGGGAATATTGGCTCGCCACATAACGGCCACAGAGCGTTGACGACGAACCTGTTTTATAACGTCTTTCCCCATTTGCCATCCCGAAGAAATCGGATTTTTTGAGAAGCCATTTAAATTTCAGCACTTTTAGCATATCGCGCGATATGCAAAAAGTCCTTACATTTTAAGCGCTTCATGAAAAATCCGATTTGGATCTCCCGCGGCAGGGAACAATTTCGGTGGCCGACGCGTACGAAGCATCAAAAGTACAGAGAGGGTCAGACATGGACGATGATTTCGATTGCGCTTCACTCAGCGATGCTCAACTTATTGCTTCACTCAAGGCCTGCGTGGAGGACGAGCGCCGCCAGACAGTTAAGATCCTAAAGCGGCTTAACGAAGTGGAACGACGCGACTTGTTTTCCAAGAAGCGATATTCCTCGATGTTTGCGTTTTGCATCGGCGAGCTCGGCTACTCGGAAGGCGCTGCCGCGCGGCGCATTCATGCCGCTAGAGCCGCGAAGAACTTTCCGCTCATTTATCGGCGCCTTTCCGGCGGCAGCATCAGCCTGACTGCCGTTTCACTGCTGGCCCCGCATCTGGACGATGAAAACCATCGCGGGCTGTTGGACCGATGCGCCGGGAAGAGTTCTCGCGAGATCGACCGAATCCTCTCGGAATTCTCCCCGCGTCCGGCTCCCCGCGACTCGATCCGCCATCTCGGCACGGCCCCGTCGCCATCCGAAATTCCGGGAGACGACGCCAGCGGCGCGCTGCCCTTCTCAGGCGTTTCGGATTCCGCCCTCACGGAGCCCCAACCGATGTCGTCCGGCGGCGAAGCAGGGCAAAAAGACGATGCCTCTTCCGCTCCGCCCGGCGACCCGGGACCGAAGGAGGGTGAGCGCGTCTCGGTCACGTTCTCTGCCGACCAGAGATTCGTCGACCGGCTGGAAAGGGCCCGGCAATTGCTGCGTCATAAGTATCCGGCCGCGCGATTTGAGCAGGTGCTTGCCGACGCGCTCGAAGCGCTTTTGGACCGCGTCGACCCGTTCCGCCGGGAGGCGAGGCGGGCATCCAAATCCAGACTCGCTTCGGAGCAGTCTTCGGACGGAAGTCAGAACCCGGCCCGGGCGGGCGTCGTTTCGGGAGAATCGTCAGGCCGGACGATACCGGCGCGCCTGCGCGACGCCGTTTGGATACGCGACGAAGGATGCTGCGCGTACATCGACGACGAAGGGCGCCGCTGCGAATCCCGGGACTTTTTGGAGATCGACCATGTGGTCCCGCACGCCCTCGGAGGGAGTTCCGATGACGCCGGCAACCTGCGCCTGCTTTGCCGCGCGCACAACCGACGCGAAGCGGCGCGCATTTTCGGAGAGGAGTTTATGCGGGCCGCCTCCGACCGGGCGGCGCGGAACCGGATTAGCGGATAAGCGCCAAGCGCGCCTTCTGCATCCCGGCATCGGTTTTGACGAGCAGAATGTACACCCCGCTGGCGACGTCGTTGCCGGCGTCGTTTTTGCCGTCCCAACTGGTGTTCGAGCCCAATTGCCGGACGAATTCCCCGGCCATCGTGTAGATGCGGATATCGGCGTTCTTGCCCTGCAGGCCCGTCGGGATCGTGATCGTCGCGGCGCCGTGCGTGGAAGGACGGAAAGGGTTCGGGAACGCGATCACCTTGGCGTCTCCGTCGAAGCCGGAGAGGGTGCCTTCGGCTGTCAATTTCATGGCGCGAAAGGCATTAAGAAGACCCGCTCCCGATGATTCGCCCATCACCCTAGTCGAGGGGGTCAACGACGCAACACCGATGCCGACGGCCGACGCCCTGAGGTTGCTTTTAATCGTAGCCCAAGTAATTGCCGGATCTTTCGCGATCATGAGAGCGGCGACTCCGGCTCCGATGGGCGATGAAAACGAAGTACCGGTGGCCCCGCCGGTATAACTTCCCGAAAGATCGGTGGTAACAATCGCAACACCCGGTGCCACGAAACCGTTGGCAGCGAGTTCCGGGCCGCGTGAAGAAAAAGAAGCTATGTTGTTGTTTGCATCCGTCGCGCCGACCGGGATGGCGTTCGGACAATTTCCCGGCTTATTTATCGTCGTGGGGTTTCCGTTTCCGGCCGACACGAACACCGGAATGTCTGCGGCGACGGCGTTCCCGAGGGCCGTGTTCACGGGGTCACCCGCCGCACACGTTCCTCCTCCGCCGATGCTCAGATTAACGACCATCCGGTTAACCGTCGGACTGCTCTTGTTGACAGTAATAATCGTCGTCAAGGCATTAATAATCGCCTGATCGTCGGTAAAACAGGTATTCCCACCGGCTTTATCGCCGCAATCCGTAGTGCAGTCCGTCGTGTTGAAGACACGGAATGACAGAAGACGGGCTCCCCAAGATACTCCCGCCACACCGGTTCCGTTGTTGGAAGCCGCTGCCGCAACCCCTGCAACCCGCGTTCCGTGATTGCATGCGATAAGCGGGGTTTCGGGGACACAGACCGCCCCGGTTCCAGCAGTATCATCAGAACCAGGATCGCAATAATAACTCGTCGACAGGAACTTATCCTTCAATTCCGGATGCGTCACTTCGATGCCGGCATCAACAACCGCTATCGTTACGGTGCTGGAGGAACCGACTTCATACTCCCACGCGGCCGGCATATTGATGGAAGCCAGGTGATATTGTGACGCATAGTTCGGGTCGTTGGGCACCTTCGTCGGACGGTACGCTGTGTTATGCGTCACAGCCTGAACACCGTCCACGCCGCGCGCGAAGATCAACCCATTGCTAACGGACATCCCTGGCGGAAGTCGCGCCAAATCCCAATGGATGCTCGGAAACTCCTGCAGCAAAGACATTCCTCGTGCTGAAAACGCCTGATTCTTCGCGGCAGAGGAAACCCCGTTTGAAAACTGCACGAAGACCTCGCCGGAAGCCACTTGAATCTCTTCCGTACCCGAGCCGCCGGTCGATAACGGAACGGAACGACGCAAAGTCTCCACCTGAATCGCGCCCGCCGGCACAGCCAACCCGGCGGCGAACAGCACCGTCAAAATCGATCGCTTCATGCTCAGCATCCGTTCTCCTTGCGGATGATCCCCGGCAACTGCCCGATGTCGTCGAGTTCGTAATCCGCCCCCGACTTCCCCGGCTCGGTCCCGAAGGTATCGCCGTATTTCGCCCACGCGGCCTTGATCCCCAGCTTCTTCGCCCCGACGATGTCCCGCTCCGGCCAATCCCCGACCATCAAGGTCTCGGCGGGCGTGGTCCCGAGCACCTTCATCGCGGCGCGGAAGGGTCTCGGGTCCGGCTTGCGGGCGCCGGAATCCTCGGAGGTGATGATGTCCTCGAAATGATGGTGCAGGCCCAAGCCCACGATGCGCAGCCAGACTTCCAGCTTCGGCGCGTCGGACAGCACGATCATTTTGATGCCCATCTTGCGCAGTTCGAAAAGAACCGGACTGACGTGGGGATACAGCGCGAAGGTCCCGTGCTTCGCGCGGCGGTATCCGACAATGCCGGCGGCGAGGATGCGCATGTCGATGCGGCCAAGCTCTTTCTTGAGGATTTTGTCGAAAATCCGCTGGTCCTCGACTCCTTCGGCGAAATAGAGATCCATGATCTTCTCCTTCATGGTCTCCTTGTCCGCCTCGAGCCCCGCGTCGATCATCATCTCCACTGCGGCGTCGACGGCCGCCCGCTTCGTGCGCATGAAATCGGTTAAAGTGTTGTCGATATCGAAAATGACGCCGCGGATCATTGCATGCTTCCCCCGAACGTGAATGATAGAATATTGGCGTCATGGAAGCACCGCTTTCCCCCCGGACGAAGAACGTCGTCCTGATCTGGATCGGCCGTCTGGGGGACGTCCTGATGACGACGCCGCTGTTTAAAGCGATCCGGGCGGCCGCGCCGAACGCCCGCATCCGCCTGGTCACCGGCGAAGCCGGGCTGCCCGGAGCCCGACTCGCTCCCGCGATCGACGAAGTGCTCGTGCTCAAACGCGCGTCCAGCCCGCTTCATAATTTAAAGCTCGCGCGAGCGCTGCGCGGCGTCGAAGCCGACCTGCTCCTGGATCTCAACTCCGCGTTCTCGAGGGCCGCGGCGGTGCTGTGCCGTCTCGCGCGCGCCCGCGTCCGCGCCGGTTTTGAACGCAATCGCGGGAACTCCCTCTTCGACATCCTCGCGGCGCCCGCCGGAACGCAAGAGCATATGCTCGACCGCTACGCGCGGCTCGGCGCGGCGATAGGAGCCGCTCCCGAAGGGACCCCGGAAGCTATCGTACCCGAACGCGCGCGCGCTCGCGCGCGAGAAGCGGCGGCGGGCGTCCCGGGCGAGGGTCCGCTGATCCTCGTTCATCCCGGCAACTTCAAAAAATACGACAACCGCTGGCCGGAGGAAAAATTTTCGGCGCTGCTCGCCCGCTCGGAGGGGCGCTTCGCGCTGCTCGCGGGTCCTGGGGAGCGCGACGCCGTCGAGGAAATCGCGCGCAACAGCGGGAAACCCGTGCCCGTGCTGGGATCCCTCACGATCGAGGAGAGCGCGGCGCTCATGGAAGCCGCGGGGCTCTTCATCGGAAACGCCACGGGATCGGCTCACCTCGCGGCGGCGGTCGGGACGAAGACGCTGACCTTCCTCTCCGCGTATACGAAAAAGGTCTGGATGCCCCAAGACGGCGGCCCCGACGGCCCCCGCCATTTTCAATTGGTGTCCGAATCGTGGAATTCCTGCCGCGATATCCCCGTCGACGCCGCCGCAGCCGCCCTGCGCCGAGCGCTGGCCTGACTCTTTACTTCGCCCGGGCGGCGATCAACTCGCGATAGAACTTGTCGGTTGCGCGGACCATGCAGTCCACGCTGAATCGCTCGATAACGATCTCGCGGCCTCGCTTCGCTTGACGCTTCGCGGTTTCACGATCGTCGAGGATTTCCTCGATCACGCGAGCGAGATCGCCGGCATGTCCCTTCTTGAAGAGTCTTCCGGTGATCCCTTCGACCACGAGCTCGGAATTTCCCCCTGCATCAGAAGCGGCGCACGGGATTTCCATCGAAAGCGATTCTCGAAGCGCTCCGGAGATTCCCTCGCCGCGGACCGCCGCGTTGACGCTGACGTCGAGACAAGGCAGCAGCGCCTCAACATCGGAGCGAAACCCCAAAAAGCGAGCGCGCGATTCGGGGAACCCCGCCTGAGCCGCATCGGTCTTGATGTTTTCGCCGTCCGTGTCGCGGCCGGCGAACAGCAGCACGATGTCGCGGCCTCGCTCCACGAGCTTCGCCCCGGCTTCGAGCAGGATTTTCTGTCCCTTCCAGTCGCTGTAATTGGCGATTTTTCCGATCAGCGCGGCTCCGGGAGGGATCTTCAGCGAGGAGAGCACGGCGGGATCCGCCTCGCGGGGCGAAAAAACTTCCGTATCGACGCCGCTGGGAATCGTTCGGATTTTCGCCGGGTCCACGCCCCCCCCCACCAACTCGCGTCGGACATTGTCGGCCACCGCGATGAAGGAACTGATGCGGGGATTGCGGTATTTCAACCGGCTGAAGATGTGCTTGGGGATCGCAAACGACACGCGGCGGGTGATCAGAAACACCGGCCGGTGACGCGCGAGATACACCGAGGCGAGGGCCACGGCATGCGCCCGCGGGTGATGGGCGTGCAGCACGTCGAATTTTCCGGCGTCGATGATCCGGGCCATCCTTTGGGCCGTGATCAGATCGTAATCCTGGCGGGGATGAAGCGGGATGTGACGGACGCCCGCGCTCTGGGCCCGTTTAGCGACCTCACCGTCCTTAGGACTTCCCAAAGTGACTTCCCACCCGATCGCGTTCAGTCCTTTCGCGAGCGCCAAAAGCTGCGCGGCGCCGCCCGACCAACCTTGGGATTCGCTTACGAATAATGCCTTCATTTACGACAAAATCCTAGCAAAATACGATTCCATCTGTTATAATAAAGGACGCTGTCTCAGTGTATCGCCGAGCCGCTTCCTGCATGGGGAGCGGATTTTTTGTTTCTCGGGGGTTCGGCCGATGCGAAAAGCAATGTGGATGGCGGCGATGGCGGCGATGCCGGCGGCGGCCGCATTCGCCCAGCAGACCGGCTCCCAGCACTTTCCCCCCATTCACGAACTCCTCGGAACCTCTTCCGCCGCGAACCTCCCGCAAGGCGATTCGGACCTGCGGGATTCTCTCGGGCATCAGCTTACCTTCAAAGACAACATCCGCGCGCTCACGAGCCAGAGCGAGAAGAAGCGCCGCGACGCCGTCCGCCGTCTCGGGGAAAAGGGCGAGGTGCGCGGGGTGCCTTATCTCAGCGCGGTGCTGCTTCGCTCGAACGCCGACGAGAAAACGCGCGCCGACGCGGCGATGTCTCTGGGCAAGATCGGCCATTGGAAAGCCGTCGAGATTCTCGAGGAGTCGCTCGGAGACCCCTCCGTCGGCGTGCGCTTCGCCTCCGCGCTCGCGCTGGGCCACATTCAGGCCGAGGACGCGGTGTCGCTGCTCGCCGAGACGGGCATCCGCGACACGCATTGGTGGGTCCGCTACGCCTCGGTCGTAGCGCTCGGGGATACGAAATCCCCGGCGGCGGTCCCGGCGCTCGCGGAAGTCCTCTCGCAGGATCTTCGCTGGCAAGTCCGCCAGCAGGCGGCCCGGTCGCTTGCGCGCTTCAACGGGAAACGCGTCGTGGGCTTGCTCGCGAACGCCCTGCGCGATCTCGATCCCAGCGTGCGCTACAGCGCCGCGAAATCGCTCGGGGAGATCGGCGGACTCGACAGCCTCGACGCGCTGCACGGCGCGCTCGAAACCGAACGCGACGCGTTCGCCCGCACGGCTATCCGCTCCGCCCTCGAAAAAGTCGTCAGAAACTAAGACCGCTTACGCCAGTTTCCGGGTGAGTGCGATGAAGTCGTCGAGCGAGAGCGTCTCGGCCCTGGCTTTGGGATCGAGTCCGCAGGCGAGGAACGCCGCGTCGGCTGCGGCCCGATCGATGCCGAGCACCGATGCGGCCGATTTCGCGGCCATCTTCCGCCGCTGCCCGAACGCCGCTTTGACCACGCGGAAGAAGTCCGCTTCCTTTACTTTGTCCGGAAGGCGGATCTTCGCGAAACGGTGCAGACGCATCACCGAAGAACTCACCTTGGGCGGCGGCTGAAAGCATTCGGGACCGGCCTCGCAGACCGGCTCCACTTCGGCCTTCAGCGCGACGGACAGCGTCAGCGGACCGTACGCGCGGGACCCCGGAGACGACAACACGCGGTCGACGACCTCGCGCTGCAGCATCAGCACCGCGAGTTCCCATCCCGGCCAATCCAGCAGGCGCTGCAGGATCGGCGTCCCCACCGAGTAGGGAAGATTGGAGACCACGACCGCCGGGCGCGGCAGACGCGCTAAATCCAGCTTCAAAAAATCGGCGTGAAGGAGCGAAAAATTTTCCGCGTCGGTGAAACGCCGCTCGAGCCCCGGAATCAATTTTGGATCCACTTCGACCGCCGTAAGCGCCGCGCCGCGCGCGAGGATGCGCCGCGTCAGCACCCCCGCTCCCGGTCCGATCTCAATGACCGTGTCGCCCGGCTTGATGCCGGCCGCGGCGAGGATGGCGTCCGCGACCCCGTCGTCGATGAGAAAGTGTTGATCGTAGCGCGCGCGCATCAGGCGTCGGACAGAGTGACGCCGCCGAATCGGCGCATCAGATCCATTCCGGTTTTCCAGATGTCGCCGGCCCCCAGCGTCAGAACCACGTCGCCGGCGCGAAGTTCCCGTACGAGTTCGATCGCGCGGCCTAGAGGCGCCGCGTCGACGCCCGCGCGTTTCGCGGCGTCGATGATCAACTTCGACTTCACGCCGGCGATCGGCTTTTCCCCCGCCGCGTAGATGTCGGCGACGAACAGCCGATCGGCCCGGGAAAATGATTTCCCGAACGCGCGGTGAAGCGCCTTCGTGCGCGAAAAACGGTGAGGCTGAAACAGGACGACGAGCCTGCGCCGTCCGAATCGTTCGCGCATCGCGTCCAGCGTCGCGCGGACTTCCGTCGGATGATGGCCGTAATCGTCGACAAACGCGACCCCGTTTGCCTCCCCGAGCGACTCCATCCTCCGTCCGACGCCCGTAAACGATTCGAGACCCGCGAAGACGCGCTTCAACTCCAGACCGAGAAATCCCGCGACCGCCACGGCGGCCAGCGCGTTCTGCGCGTTATGGCGACCCGCGACCTTCAAGCGCAATCGTCCGACTTTCTTTCCCTTGCGGCGGATCTCCAGCACCGAACCCGTCTTCGTCCGCAGCCTCCTTCCGCGCCAAAGCGAGCCGATGTTGAATCCATAAGAGACCACGGGGGACGTCAACCGCCGCGCCATCCGCCGAAGCTCGGGATCGTCGAAGCATAAAATGGCGGCGCCGTAGAACGGAAGACGCCGCAAATGAGTCTCGAACGCCTTTTTGAGCTGGGGCAAGCCGCCGTAATGCTCGAGATGGTCGTCATCGATGTTCGTCACGACGGCGACGAGCGGCCACAAGCGAAGAAAGGACCCGTCGCTTTCGTCGGCCTCGGCGACGAGCGTGTCTCCCAGGCCGAGTTTCGCGTTCGATCCGAGATCCGCGACCTGCCCGCCGACGATCACCGTCGGATCCTGGCCGGCGGCCTGAAGAGCAACGCCGATCATCGCGGTCGTCGTCGTCTTCCCATGCGTTCCGGAAACCGCGATCGTTCGCTTGAGACGAGCCAACTCGGCGAGCATCTCGATGCGCGCGACGACCGGCACGCGCAGGCGCTTCGCTTCGCGTACCTCGGGATTGGACGCGGAGACCGCCGTGCTGGTCACGACCACCTGCGCGCCCCGCACGTTTTCCGGACGATGCCCGATCCGAATTTTCGCGCCGGCGGCCGCGAGACGCCGCGTCAACTCCGTTTGCTTTAAATCCGATCCGGACACGCGGTAGCCGAGAGTGAGCAGCACCTGGGCGATCCCGCTCATCCCGACGCCGCCGATCCCGACGAAATGAATCCGCTTGACGAATCCCTTCATCGGGTCGCGTCCTCGAGCAGCAGCCACTTCAAGCCGTCGGCCGCGCTTTTGTTGCCTGGATCCAATTGCAGGGCGCGTCGGTAGGCCGCGATCGCGGCCTCCTCGTCCCCGCGAATCACCATCGCGACGCCGAGCCCCAGATGGGCCAGCGCGTCGGACGGGTCGAGCATCACCGCGCGTCCGAACGCCGCCGCGGCCTTGTCCGCCTGACCGAGGGTGGAAAGACCGATCCCTTCGAGAACGTACCAGAGCGCGGATTCCGCCTCAGGGACGCGCTCGGAAGTCAGGGACTCCGCCACCAACTCCATCCACGCGGTCCCCATCACCCACAGGCCCAGGTCGTTGCCGACATCGCGGGGTTGGAACGCGACCTTCGGGCGTTTCCCGTCTTTGGGATCGCCCGGCCCCGAGGCCTTTTCCGAGAACTTCAGATTCATCCCAATCCGCGTCTCACTTTCCGGGGGAGCGCCGTCGAGCGTCTTCTGGAGATCGTCGATGATCTCGCGGATCTTTTCGCGCCGCGCTCCGGCATCGCCGGCCGGCAGGGAGAATTCCTTTTGCGCCCCGATGCTCGTCTGCTGGGGAAGCTTGCCGGCGCGCTCAAGGGCGGACTTAAGGGAAGAAGGAGTTTCGTCGACGCGGCGCCTGACGAGTTTGGGCTTCGGCAAAAAGGCCATGTCCACTTGAAGAACCGCCTCCTGTTCGAGAGGAATGCGCGACAGGTTGCGCCTCAACACGTCGAGAGGTCCGGTCGGTTCGGACGCGTTCTCCTGCGGATCGCCCTTCCCTTCCCCCTTTTCGCTCCCTCGGCCGGTGTTCGGGGAATTCCCGCCGTAAGAAACCGACAGGGCCAATCCTTCGCCGCGGTCCGACGGCGTCAGATGAAAAACATCCCGAAGCGTCTTGCGCGCCTCATCGGGCCTGTCGCGAAGCAGCGCCGTCCGGGCCAAACGGAAGCGGGCGACGGCGTCGCGGCTTTTAAGCCGCACGGCCTTCTCGAACATCTCGGCGGCTTCCTTCAGCTTATCCATTCGCTCGTATAGCGCGCCGAGTTCCAGGATCGCGTCCTGATAGCGCGGATAGATCACGACCGCCTCGCGAAGCTCGGACGCCGCCTCTTCCTCCCGGCCGAGCCGCCGGTAAAGCATCCCGAGTTGATAGCGGTACAACGGGTGACGCTTATCGAGTTCCACCGCCTTTCGGAAATGCGTCAGGGCTTCCTGGTAGCGGCCGAGGGATTCCTCGACCGAACCGAGATTCATTTGAATGTCGGCTCGCTGCGGCGCGAGTTCGGCGGCTTTGACAAACGATTTATGCGCCCCCGGGACGTCGCCTTTCCAAGCGTAGACGATGCCGAGAAGAAGATGAGACTGAGGGTCCTTCCCGTCGAGCCGAAGGCTCTCCCGGAATTCCGTTTCGGCCTCTTCCACGCGGCCGAGCCAGTAGTAGGCGGTTCCGAGGAATTGATGCGCCTTGGAATCCTCCGGGGATTTGATGACGGCCTTCGAAAAGTGCTGAAGCGCGCGCTCGTAGTCTTTCCCATCGTAAAACCGCATCCCCAACGCGATATCCTTCGACGCCTGCGCTTCCATAATGCGGTCCCAATAGGTGGTCTGCCCGACAACCTCCTCCCGCGCCGCGAACGAAACGGCGGGAAGCAGCGCGAACAGCAGAGAGAGAATCAAGGCCCGTTCCCGATTTCGCGAAGCCACGGCGCCACGGCGCGCAGCGCTTCTCCGCGATGACTGATCTCGTTCTTTTCCTCGTCGTTCATTTCGGCGAGGGTCTTGTCGCGTTCGGGGACGAGGAATACCGGGTCGTAGCCGAAGCCGTTGCCGCCGAACGGAGTCTCGGTAATGCGTCCTTCCAGACTGCCGACTTGAATCCGAACCTGTCCCTGAGGAGAGGAGAGCGCCACGACGCAGCGGAACATCGCCCGCCGGTTTCGGCGCCCCTTCATTTCGCCGACGAGCTTGTCGCAATTCGCCTTAAAATCGCAGTCGGGACCCGCGTAGCGGGCGGAATACACGCCCGGCGCCCCGTCCAACGCCTCGACTTCAAGACCGGTATCGTCGGCAAGCGTCCACAAGCCCGTGGAAAGGGCCGCCGTGACGGCCTTCTTGACCGCGTTCTGTTCCAACGTCTCTCCGTCCTCTTCGACAGGGAGCAGATCCGGAAAATCGGCCAGAGACAGGAACTTGAGCGCGGCATCAGCAGCGGCCGATCCCGCCAAAATCGCCTCGATTTCCCCGACCTTGTGCCGATTCCCGGTGGCGATCAGTATCTTCATATATCTTCGATAAAAATTGTACAATCTCGGTTCTCGCGGTACAAGCGGGGCGGAAGCCTTGCGGTGCCGGCCTTCCTCGGGGCAATCGAGACGGCCGGTGCAAGGAGGAGGATGCGGATGTTCAACAAGAGATTTTTGGCTTCGCTGACGCTCAGCGCGCTTCTTTCCGCCGCGCCGGCGGTCCTGGTCTCGGGATGCCGGGCCCGCATGCCGGTCGACCGTTCGGATCCCGGAATCACCGCCCGCGTCCGTTCCCAACTCAGCGCAGAATCCGATCTGAACGTCCGCTACCTCGACATCTATACGCACATGCGGGTCGTCACGCTTTCCGGAATGGTTGATTCCCGCGAACAAAAGCGCAAAATCACAAACCTCGTGCGCCGCGTGCCGGGCGTCCGGCAAGTCATTATCAACCTCGTCGTTAAGGAATAGTGGCTTTTCCCCCCGCCGCGAAAGTCTTCCCTTTGGACCCGGACTCGCGGCAGTCGTTGGGCCGTTTCCGCCGAATCTCTTCGGAGGCAACAACATAGGGATGCGGCTCTCGTTCCTCCTTCTCGCGCTTCTGGCAGCCGCCCTCCCCTGCCGGGCGGGAGACTCCGAAGAAGCGGTCTGGACGCCCGCGGAATACGTCCGCCTGTCCCTGGGAAAATCCCCTTCGGTCCGTCAAGCCGCCGATGGGGTCGCGGCCGCCCGCGCCCGGGAACGCTCCGGATTCGCCTCCGCCATGCTGCCTTCCCTCTCCTTCTCGGCCTCGATGAATCCGGCGAGGCTCGCCCCGGGCAACCGCTTCACCTTCGACTCCTGGCGACTTTCAGACAACGACTGGACGATCACTCCGGGCGCCTCGTGGAATCTCTTCAACCACTTCAAGGACGTCATCGCCAACCGCACGCGGACTCTTTCAACGGCCTCGTCTGAAGAGGATCTTGAAACTTCCCGCCAATCGGCCGCCCTCGCGGCGCTGCGGTCCTTCTACCGCCTGCTTCGCGCGGAGCGCATCGTTGAAGTGGCGGAGCGCAACCTCGAGGTCCAAAAACAGAACTACGCGTTGACGCAAAACCGCTACCAGAACGGCATGAAAAGCCTCTTCGACCTCCTGAAAACGGAAACGGACTGGCGTTCCGCCGAACTCAACCGGGAAAACCGGCTGGCCGAGCAGCGCCTCGCGCTTTACCAATTCAACGCCGCGATCGAAAGACGCGAGGATGCTCCGGTTCGCTTTCCTCAGGCACTCAGCGCCGGAACGACGGAAATCCCCCTCCTCGAGGACGGCCTGCGCGCGGCGATGCTCTCCCGCCCCGAGGTGAAGAAGAACGCGAATACCCTCGAAGCGGCCGATCTGGCGTGGCGCCGCGCCAAGATCGACGCGGGCCCGACGACCTCTCTCAATTTCTCCTACAGCGACCCGGTCAGCGGCTCCTTCGGGGCGAAGCGTACCGAATTCGGACTTCAGGACGCGGTCTACGGCTTCACGCTGAGCCTCTCTCTTCCTTCGTCTTTGAATTTCTACTCCCAAGCCCAGAACCTCATCGCAGCCCGCGCCGCTTGGAGACAAAGCCGCGAAACCCGCGTCGCGCTGGAGCGCAGCGTCCGTGAAGAAGTCTACGGCGCTCACATCGAACTGGTTCGGGCGGTCCGTTCTCTCGAGATCGCGGAGCGCAAAGAGGACATCTCCCGCCAGAACCTCGAACTCATCACCGAACAGTACGAACGGGGCTCGGTGGACGTCATCCGTCTCTCTCAGGTGCAAATCGATTTCGTCAACGCGCAGATCGAGCGGCTCGACGCCTTCCGCGACGTGAACATCAACCACGCGGCCTACCGCCGCGTGATCGGAGAATCCATATGGCGCTGATCAAAAAGCTTTGGTCGAAGAAGCACCGCTGGAAGACCGCGACGGCGTTGGCTTTGCTCGTCGCCGCGGGAGGCGCCTGGTTTTGGCATCAAAAGAGGAAGTCGGCTGAAGCGGAAAACGCCGAAGACACCCGGGCCGATGTGGACCGCGGATCGCTCGAGGTCACGTTCGAGGAATTGGGGGACATTGCCGCGAAGAACATCGTTAATGTTCCCTCGAAAGTCTCGGGACGCGTGATGAAACTCTATGTTGAAGAAGGGCAAACGGTGAAGGAAGGGCGGGAACTCGCGATCATCCAACCCGGTAAAACCGCCGCGGACAAATACCTTCCCTCGACCGTTGTCGCTCCGATCGGCGGTCTGCTGCTGCGCTACGTCAAGAATCCCGACGGAAAAACCGCCCCCGAGCCTTGGCCGGAAGTCGGCGATTACGTCACCGGGCTCTTCGACAGCACGAACCCGAACTACCTCATGTCGGTCGCGGACATGGGGGAACTCGTCGTCCGGCTTAAGATCAACGAACTCGACATCCTCAAACTCAAAGAAGGCATGCCGGTCACGGTTTCCGTGGACGCCCTGCCGGACGAAGACTTCGAAGCGAAAGTCGCCGTCATCTCCCCCCAGGCCGAACGAGAGAACCGCGGCGGGAAGGTCTTCCGGGTCGAGGTCGCGATCGCGAAAGCCGATCCGCGTCTGCGCAACGGCATGACCGCCCGCGTCAAAGCCGTTCTGGAAAAACGCGAAGGCGTGCTTAAAATCCCCCTTTCCGGGCTCTACGAAGAGAAGGGACTGAACCTCGTCTACCTCGATCGAGAGGCTCAGCAGCCCAAGCAGGTCTTCGTCAAGGCGGGGCTCCGGACGGAAACCGACGTGGAAATTCTGGAAGGCCTGACGGAAGGACAAAAAATCCACACCGAGAAACCGGTGCTCTTCGAGGAAATCCCTAAGGATGATTTCAAAGAGCGAAAAAAGAAATTAGAGGAGAGCGAGAAATCGGGCGACGGGAAAAAATCCCGAAAAGCCTCCCGCCGGGCGATGCGGGCCGCGCGACCGTCGAGAATGTGATCAAGCTGCAGGACATCACAAAGGTCTACGGCACGGGCGACGCGGCTTTTCAGGCGCTGCACGGCCTTTCGTTTTCGGTCGCCGACGGCGAATACGCCGCGATCATGGGTCCCTCCGGCTGCGGCAAATCGACCTTGCTCAACATCCTCGGCCTGATGGACCAACCCACCGGCGGGGAGTACCTCCTCGCGGGACACCGCGTCGACGATCTTTCGGACACGCTGCGCACCGGCGTGCGGCGGGACACGCTCGGATTCGTTTTCCAATCCTTCAACCTGCTGCCCCGGATGACCGCTCTCGCCAACGTCTGTCTTCCGATGGGATACGCGGGCGTGCCGAACGAAGAACGCATCGCGCGCGGCAAGCGGCTTCTGGCCAAGGTCGGCCTCAAGGACCGCGGGCACCACACGCCGCTGCAGCTTTCCGGAGGCGAGCGCCAGCGCATCGGGATCGCCCGAGCGCTCGCCAACGAACCGAAACTCCTTCTGGCCGACGAACCGACCGGGAATCTCGATTCAAAAACCGCCGTTGAGATCATGGAGCTTTTCAAAGAACTCAACGATGAAGGCATGACCGTGATTCTGGTCACCCACGACCGGGCGGTGGCGGACCGCGCCGACCATGTCATCCACATCAAGGACGGCCTCGTCCTAAAAGAGGAGCGCTAGGCGTGCTGCTGCTTGAAAGCGTGCGAACGGGCGCGCAGGAAATCTGGTCCCACAAAACCCGCTCCGTACTCAGCCTCGCCGCGATCGCCTTCGGCGTCGCCGCGATTCTCTACACCTTCGCCCAGATCAACCAGATGGTCTCCCGCCGAGAACAGGCCCTCGCCTTGAAAGGCCCGGGGCTGCTCCTTGTCGACAAGGAATGGCAGCGCGGCGGCGACGAATCCCCGGGACTTTCCAAGGGGCTGACCTCGGCCGACGCGGAGGTGATCCGCCGCGCGATGCCGAGCCTGTACATGGTTTCGCCGACGCTTCAGTCGAGCGCTGAAATCCAATACGGCGGATTTAAGACGAACGTCCGAATTCGGGGTATTACGGCGGACTGGTCGAAGCGGGAATGGGTCTACACCGTCCGCGGACGCTTCTTTAATTCTCACGACTACGACTCCGCCGACCGGATCTGCGTCCTCAACGAGCCGGGCGGGTGGATCGAAAAGCCCGAATGGATGAAGGCCGCCCGCAAGTTCTGGGGATGGGACAAAAACCCATACGACGAATGGGTGAAGCGGGTCGAACTAATCGGCCGCAAAATTCGGCTCAACGACCAGATTTTCACCGTCGTCGGCGTGCTGCGCAATCCCCCGCAGGACAAGGATCCTCGCAGTTGGGGACGCCGCGACACTGCGGACGTCTATGTCCCGCTTTCGACCGCCCAGCGCTACTTCAACGATGAAATGCGCGCGGGCGAGTTCGTTCCGGACGCGGTGAACGGAATCAGCATCGACACGGGCAGCGAGGACACCGTCGCGACGGTGATGCAGCGCGTTCAAAACCTGCTGAGCGTCCGCCACCGGGGCGAGAAGGATTTTCGGGTCGCCAATTTCAACGAGCAGATCCAGCATTGGATCAACCAGCAGCGGGAATACGCGATTCAAATCCTCGCGGTCGGAGTCGTCGCGATTCTGGCCGGAGGAGTCGGGATCATGAACGTGACTTTGGCGACGATTTTCTCGCGCATTAAGGAGATCGGCATCCGGCGCGCCGTCGGCGCGACGCGCTTCGACATCCTGGGACAATTCGTCACGGAAGCGATGCTCTTGGGCGCGATCGGGGGGGTCATCGGAATCGCAATGGCGTTGGGCGGCATCAAGCAGCTCAGCACCGACGCTACGCGCCAACTCGAAGCCCTCTTGTGGTGGCATTACGCAGCGACGCTGGCCATCTCGGTGTTTACCGGCTTCGCGTTCTCCCTTTTCCCCGCCTACCAGGCTTCGAAACTCGATCCCGTTGAAGCGCTGCGCCATGAGTAGCTCCCGCCTGCACCGCCCTCTACTCCGGTGGTACGACGAAAATCGACGAAAGATGCCGTGGCGCGAGGAGAGGAGCCCCTACCGGACCTGGCTCTCCGAGATGATGCTGCAGCAGACCCAGGTCGCGACGGTCATCCCTTACTTCGAGCGCTTCGTGAAGCGGTTTCCGGATCTGCGGACCCTCGCACGGGCGTCCGAACCGTCGGTTCTTAAGTACTGGGCCGGTCTCGGCTACTATTGCCGCGCGCGCAATCTGCTTAAAGCCGCTCGCGCCGTCGTCTCCGAGTACGCTGGCGAGTTCCCGTCCTCTCTAGAGCAGCTTCGCGCCCTTCCCGGCATCGGTCGCTACAGCGCCGCCGCGATCGCCTCCATCGCCTTCGGCAAGCCGCATGAACTCGTTGACGGAAACGTGATTCGCGTGTTTTCCCGCCTCTTCGAGATCCGCGGCGACGCGAAAAAGCCCTCGACGCAAGAGGCCGTCTGGATGCTCGCAGGAGAACATCTACATCGCAAGCGCCCGGGGGATTGGAATCAGGCCCTCATGGAACTCGGGGCGCGCGTCTGTGTTCCGGAAAGCCCTCTGTGCGGAAGCTGTCCCGTATCCTCATCCTGTGCGGCCTTCGAGAAAGGCCTGCAGGAATCACTCCCCGAAACCTCAGCCGCGCGGAAACCCGTTCACGTCGAGTGGACGGCCTGCCTGCTGCGCGAGAACGGCCGCGTGCTTCTGTGGAGGCGCTCCGAGGACGAACGCTTCCTCCCCGGACATTGGGGACTTCCCGAGCGCAGACACCTGCAGGGCGTTCAAACCGGAGCTCTCCTGCGCACCATCCGGCATTCGATCACCCATCACCGCATCACGGTTTCCGTGCGGGAAGCGAAAATCTCACATCCCCTTCCGTCTCCGGCGAAATGGATTTCCACCCGGGAACTCCCCTCTCGCCTGGTCTCCTCCGTATGGAGAAAGGCGGCGGGCATCCCTATGTCCAACGGCCGCGGCCAATGAGCGAGAAGGAAGCCGGGAAAAAGCCCGCCGCCCCGAAAAGCGTCGCCGAGTTCGACTGGGACAAAATCTCCGACGAGGAACTGCTCAATACTCGCATCTGCGATCTGCCGATCGCCATCCCGGGGACTCCCGTTGAGGGATGGATCATCGAGGTGAAGGACGAACTCGCGGCGAAGGGGCTGCGATTTTCCCCTTCGGTCTATCTCGGGGACGAATGGTTCTCTCCGGAAGGGGACCCGGTCGTCAGCATTCCGTTTTACCTCGCCCATCCTCGCCTGATCGAATTGGAGAAGCGCCACGTGCTCGAGGCCGAAGGAGAAACGAAGGAGCAATTTCTCAAACTACTGCGCCATGAGATGGGGCACGCCCTGGCGCACGCCTACGACCTCGTCAACGAACGCGGCTACAGGAAGCATTTCGGCGACAGCGCCCAGGATTATCCCGAGGCGCATCACCCGCGGCCCTATAGCCGGAAGTTCGTCCGTCATCTGCACGGCTGGTACGCTCAGACTCACCCGGACGAAGACTACGCCGAGACCTTCGCGGTGTGGCTGACCCCCGGGTTGCGCTGGCGCAAGGAATACCGCGGCTGGGGCGCGCTGGACAAGCTCGAATACGTCGACACGTTGATGCGCCGGATCAAGGACCGCAAGCCGAAAAAGCGGACCGGACCGCGCTGGCGTCGGATTTCGACGATTCGAATGACGATCGCACGCCTCCACCAGATCAAGAAGCGCGAATGGGCGGAGGACTTTCCGGATTTCTTCGACGCGGACCTACGCCGGATCTTCGTCGAAACCCCCGAATCCTCCCGCCGTCAGGCCGCCAAGTTTCTCCGCGACCATCGACCCCTGCTGGTCTCGACGATTTCCCGCTGGACGGGAGAGAAGCGCTTCACCATCCACGATCTCGTCACCCGCTTCGCCGAACGCAGCCGCAAATTGCGTCTCTATGTCCCGGACAACGAAACCCTGGCGCTCACCACGACCGCCGCCTGCCTGACCGCGATGGCCACTCATTACTTCCTCACCGGAAAATTCAAGAGGCTCCGCTGATGGCCCGCAAAAAACTGAAGGTGCTGGCCCTCCTCGACAATCCGGAACAGCTTCCCCGCGGACACGACTTCGCCGAGGAACTCAAGACTCCCGAATGGCTTCCCGAAAAGGAAATTTTCAACGCGCTGAGGCGCCTCGGCCACGAACTCCGCCTCCTCGCGCTGCACAACGATTTGGACCTTCTCTTCGAGGAACTACGCGAGTTTCAACCGGACGTTGTCTTCAACCTGATGGAGGAGTACGAGGGGGACTCGACCAAGGTCGCCAACGTGATGTCGCTTCTGGAAATGCTGCATGTCCCTTACACCGGCGCGCCGCCGCTGGGACTGCGCCTCGCGAAGGACAAAGCACTGGCGAAGGTCATTATGGAGCAGCATTCCGTACCGACGCCGCCCTATCAACTGCTGGAGCGCGGCAAAAGTCCCAAACGCCGCTCCGGACTCGAGTTCCCGATCGTCATCAAGCCCCGCTACGACGACGCGTCCTACAGCATCGCACAGGCCTCGGTGGTCGCAGACGACGCGGCCTTTGAAGATCGCGTACGCTTCGTGCATGAGAAAGCCAAACAGGACGCGCTCGCCGAACAATTCATCACCGGCAGGGAACTCTATGTCAGCGTGCTTGGGACCGCCCGGCTTCGCGTCTTCCCCTTCCGTGAAGTTAAATTCGGGAAGCTCCAGGACAGCGACAGCCATCCGATCGCGTCCTACTCGGTCAAATGGGACGCCCATTACCGACGCCGCTGGGGCGTCAAATACCACTTCGCCGATCTCGAACAAGATCTGATCGACCGGATCAGCGACTCCTGCCGCGAAGCCTACCGCGCCCTCCACCTGCGCGGCTACGCCCGCCTCGACCTTCGTTTGGATGACAACAACAACTTCTATGTCCTCGAGGCGAACCCCAACCCGCATCTCGCCCGGCAGGAAGACTTCGCGCTCTCGGCCGAACGGGCCGGGGTGAAGTGGAACCCGTTGATCCAGTCGATTTTGAACGACGCCGTCAACCAGCCCACCGGCGACTAAGAACCATTAGGGCCAGGCCCCTCTGAGTGTACTGAGTAGAACGTCTGCCGAATTCTAGACGAAGCTATTAATGAATTTGCGGAGCGACAGGTCACGCGAGGCGACCTCACGAATCCGCTGCACGGCCTGTCGGACACCACCGGGAGATCGATAACGGAGTCTCTCTGCGATTTCAGCCGATGTTAGCGGCGAAGACATGCTTAAAATCGCGGCGGTGACTCCTTTCGCGTATCCGGCATGCCGGTCACGCCATGCGTTAATCAATCGGTCGATAGGAATTCCGAACTCCGCGCTGACAACGCGGAGAACACGTTCAAATACTTCGTCGGTACGCACCACACCGACCGAGGCGTTCGCAGGCGAAGCTGAAGGGGAATTCTCGGTCTCGTACAAACCTTCCTGATCCAGCCAACCGTCGGCCGTTTCGATGAATTCCGAACGAGCCGTCGTAAATCGAAAGAAGTCTTCGGCGCCATCGGGCCCCGAAAATGGAGAACGAAGCCTACGGTTTCCCGACAGCGGCTCGGGCCGGTTCAGATAGAGTCCCTTCATGCTGCTCCACCGGTAATCGCGTGGGTCACGGACGATTCCTGCCTGCACCGGGTTCATGTGGATGTAGCGTCCAACCTCGAACACCGCCTCGTTGCTCAGCAATATCTTGGATTTAAATCGCCCCTGGAAGAGATGACCCACTCGGTTGTGAATTCGATTGAAGCGCGCGGCAAAATTACTATTCACGCGATGCATATATCTCCACATCTCGCCTGTGAGACTCTCAATCAGCAGGTGGAGATGATTCATCAATAGGCAACGCGCCTCGATTCGAACCCAACCGAATCGCAGGGCCTCTTCCATCGAGTCGAGGTACCGCCGAAAATCACGCTCCGACCGAAAAATCGGTTGACGATCGACGCCCCGCACCATGACGTGGTGGAAGGATCCCGCAAGATCAACCCGCTGTTTTCTAGCCATCGATTACCTACACGTACGAACGAACTTGAAAATCGTTCCATCTCCTCACCAGCACTCAGTACACTCAGAGGGGTCTGTCCCCAATTTCCGGCGACTGATTCCCTTTTCTTGAAAAATCCATAGTTTTGCTGAATTTGAGTCCATACGGCCCAATCCGAATTGGGCCGTTCGCTTCTGTCGCGAGAGAATGATCCGGCTTAAGATATTAAGGTAGCTATGATCCGATCGCTTCTCGCCCTGATCCTCTTCGTCGGCCCCGCGAATGCGGCGCCGGTCGCGTCGCGCGTCGCGTCCGCCGCACCCGGGCATCTCCCCGTCCTGGCTCCCTCGCTGGGTGCGGCCGGAGCCGCGACTCCCTCGCTTCTTTCCTCCCCTTCACTCGCCGAGGGCGGTCTCCCGAGCCTCGTCGCCCCGGTTTTTTCGGCGGAGTCAGCCCCGGCCGCCGCCTCGCCGGCAGCTCCGGCGCAGGAGCTCCGCCCGAAAACCCTTTCCGCAGCACACTCGGGAATTCTACCGGCGCGAGCCGTTCGCCCCTTCGCTCTGTTCTCGAAAGGAACCCCGGCGGCGAACCCCGCCGACCGAACCTCCCCTAGCGCGAAGGAAACCGCGGCGGCGATCGCCCAAAAGGCCGATCGCGCCCCGCCTACCGAGTTGGAAAAGCGGATGCGGACCGCCTTCGACGGGGGCGGGCCGAAATCGCTTCATGTCCTGATGACCGCCGGCGAAGCCAATCCCTACATCAAGACCGGCGGCTTGGCTGACGTGGTCGGCGATGTCGGCCCGGGTCTTGTTCGCGCGGGACACAAGGTCTCGCTGGTGATTCCGCTCTATGCGTCGATTTCTCCTCAAGAGCACGGTCTGCGCCGCCTTCCCGGCGCCTTCGCGGTTCCCGTCGCCGGGCGCATCGAAACCGCCCGGCTCTGGACGAAGAAGGAGCAGGGCGTCGATGTCTATTTCATCGAGCACGAAGAGTTTTTCGGACGGCACGGGGCGTACGGCTATCAGGGAGCCGACTACCTCGACAACGATGAGCGTTTCATCTTCCACTCGCGGGCCGCTCTCGAGGCGATGCGCTTTCTCGACACGCCGCCCGACATCGTCCACGCCCACGACTGGCATGTCGGACTGATCCCCCCTTACCTCAAGCTGATATACAACAAGGACCCCTTCTTCGCGGCCACGCGCTCCGTGATGACGATTCACAACATCGCCTATCAAGGGACCTTCGCGCCGCAAACCCTTGAGAAGGCGGGCTTCCGTTGGGAGGACTTCACCTTCGACAAGCTCGAATACCACGGCAACCTCAGCTTCCTGAAAGCGGGAATCGCCTTCGCGGATGCGGTGACGACCGTCAGTCCCAACTATGCGAAGGAAATTCAAACGGAAGAGTTCGGCATGGGCCTGCAGGGACTCCTCGCCCACCGCGCGCAGGAACTCATCGGAATCCTCAACGGCATCGACCCCGACTTCTACAACCCGAAAAAGGATCCCCGCATTGCGCACCACTACGGACCGGAAGACGTCGTCGACGGCAAGAGCAAAAACAAGCTCGACCTGCAATCTAAACGCGGCCTGGCGCGCAAACCCCATGTCCCCGTTTTCGGAGTCGCCTCGCGTCTCGCCGATCAAAAAGGAATCGACCTGGTCGCCCAAATCATCGAATTCATAGTCAAGAGGGGCGGTCAAGTCGTCATCACCGGCTCCGGCGACGCGAATCTTGAACAAGCAATCGACTCGATCGTGAAGCAGTATCCGAATGCCGTTCTCCGAAACCCCTTCGACACGATCTTCGTCCACACCGTCTACGCCGTCAGCGATTTTCTCCTGATGCCCTCGCGCTTCGAACCGTGCGGCCTGTCGCAAATGATGGCGCACGCCTACGGCGGACTCCCCATCGCCACCCGAGTCGGCGGCCTCGCCGATTCGGTCATCGACATCGATGAAAACTCTGAAGCCGGAAACGGCTTCTTCGTCCGAGACTTCACGGTCGACGCCCTGAAGGATAAAATCGCAGCTGCCTTCGCCCTCTACGACGACCCGACCAAAATGACCGCCGCCCAACGCCGCGCCATGGCCGTAGACCACAGCTGGTCTTCCTCCCTAGACGCCTACAACCGCCTCTACCACTCTTTACTGGGGTCAGACCCCCGTAAAAACTAGCGGATCAGATGCATGACGGCCTGTTTGGTTCGGCCTAGGTAGTCTCCGATCCAGCGCATCGATATCCCCTCCGCTCTGCTCCTGCGTGCGAATTCGGAGCGCCAAGCACGACGAGAACGGTCGCGCGCCTGTAACACCGCGCGGGCATCGATCTCTTTTCCCCGGATAACATCGCCTGCAATTTCATCCAGGAAAGCGTAAACCTCCTCGCGGCGAGGATCGCCGAAATCCGACATCGCTGGATTCGCAGGCGCGACCGAACCGCGCTTCGCCAAACGCCGGAGACGCTTTTCCATTCTGCTTCTGTAATCTCCGATCGAACCGAATATCTGCTCGAACTCCTCCACATTCACGATGGTTCTCGAACTCTTTCCTTCGATCTCCAAAAAACTGGACCATCGCCAGTCCCGGGGATGCTTCACGAACCCGGCTTTGACCGGATTTAAATCGATATACCCTGGGAGAACGAGCGAATGGCGATTGGTGAAGCACCGCTTCGCATTAAACCGCCGTTCGAATACGTGCCCCGTGCGGCCATATTTCCAATTGAAGTAGCAACTGTAGGCGGTCAGAACGCTCTGCATGAACAGAGAGATTTCGGGCCCCTTCGCGCCGATATGATAATGATTCGGCATAGGACAATAACTAAGGATCGAGACAGCGAAGGAAGGAAGATATTTTTCCAGGAGATGGACGAAGCGGTCGGCATCAGCGCCGCATCGGAAGATATCCTGCCGATTTACGCCGCGCCCGAAGACATGATAGAGATGACCCGAATGAAAATCGCGTATCGGCCTAGCCACAACCCTCGTACGACCGTGCTATTCATTTAGTTCCCTCTTGTATTGCCAAACCCCCGGAACCTATCTATTCTTTACGGGGGTCTGACCCCAGTAAAATGGAAATCGTCATCATTATTCTCGGTGTGGCCATACCGTTCGCGTTTTGGCAATGGCGTGAGGCGAAGGCGAAGAATCCTTCCAGCGCTTGGCCGGAACTAGCGCCTGCGGTGGAATTTAAGTTCGAAGATAAACCGGCGAGACTTAGCGGGAATTGGAAGGGGCATAACATGCGGCTTTCCTACGATGAAAATTCGGGGGAGGCGATCCTTCAGGTCGGCGTACGCGGCCGCCAGGGGATGCGCATAGAACTCGGACCGAAAGCTATACTGGAAAAAGAAGCGGGCATGATCGTCCACGATCGCGTCGACCTCGGTGATCGGCAGTTCGAGGAACGTTACTTGCTCCGGTCGACGCCGAAGGAAATCGGAGAGTCGGCCTTCGACCCGAACGTTCGGCAGAAAGTGGCGAATCTTCCCGACATGCGCATACTCGCCCAGGGCGAGACATTCGTCGTGCGCACCGACCCGGTCACGGACGGCGATCACCTCCGTGAACTGCTCGACGTGGCGGCTTCGGTCGCCGACTCCATCTCTTAGAACAAAAGGCGGCCTATTGCATCCGCAGCCGATCAAGTCGGCGCGGCGCCGCCGTCTTCCAGCACGGCCGGATGCAAGGGAGCCCTCGCGTTTGGGGTCGCGAGGGCTCCTGCGTGGGAGACAGAGGCCGAGACTCCGTCATCACCGAGATCGTCTTAATTAATTTCGTATGTTTATGCGCCTTTGTCAACCCCGGCACGGCCTTTAAGGAGGCGTTGGCACTGCCGCACGCCCATGTCGACGCCGTAGAACTCCCGCAGGTGCTGCGAGAGCATCTCTCCGGTCCACTTCTTCGCGTCCGATCCGACCGCTTCCGGACCGCGCTCGAGATCGGAGCGCAGGAACTCCCTCTGTTCGCCGGTCAGCATGTTCGGGCGACCGGGGCGCTTCTTCTCCTGAAGACCCTGCACTCCTTCCCTCTCAAATCGTTTTACCCAGTATTCGACGGCGCGCGGGCTCTGGCCCCAGATCGCGGCGGTTTTATAGCAACTGAGTCCCCTGCAAACGGCCAGGACGCCGTGCAAACGATGATTGTAGCGTGAGTCGCCGTTGCGCATGATCTCCTGCCAAATGATGCGCTCGCTGCCGTCCCGGTCGCGAACTTTCAGGGGTTGAACCATGCTGAATCTCCTTGCTCGCAATGAATATAGAAAACTTTTTCTATTTACGCAAATAATTATGTCGCCTTTTTAGCAAAAAGGAGCCTCGGCGGGGACCGATCTGCATAGGAATCGTCCGGGAATCGACAGCGAGACGTCGAGGGTTGATCGCAGGGTCAGCGATCGTAGGACGCTATTTCGCCGGCGTTATCGGCGGGGCCCCGCGATGGGGGCGTATGCTTCCGTCTTCATGGTAAGAATAGGCCCATCCGTGGTAAACGATCTCGTACTCGGGCGGCGCCGCATCAGAATCCAGCCAGCGGATCTCTCCCGCTGAAGCGCAAGCGACCATCGGGGACCCCGCTTCGGGGCGCGGAAGACCGCAGCCCCCTGCTTCGCGCGGACTCACCGCATTGATCCAATAATGCGCCGTTTGCCCGAGCGAGACATCGGCGTAGCGGCAAGCGAATAGGGAACACGATGGGCACGAGGGGGTCGCGCAAGGTCGGCATGCGGTGTCCGGACAGCCCTCCAGCGTCGCCGCGGTCCGCGTCCGGTGTGCGTAACGCCCGCCGTGATCGGAGGCGAACATCCGATTCGCGGTCCCCAGTGCGGAGAGACGCCGCGCGGCGTCCCGCGCTCGCTCGAGCTTGACCGACTTGGCGTGGTGACGCAGGCCGAACGCCAAGCCGATGGAGAGCAAGAGCAAAACGACGATGAGCTCCAACGCGGTGAATCCGGCACAGCAACGCATTATTCGACGACTTTCAGTCATGCTCGTCGGTCAGTTCGCATGCAGGCGCTCGATGCGCAGGGATATCTCCGGCGCCGGCGGCTTTCCCAACGCGCTCCCCAGCGCCATGGCGCCCGCGCTGGCGGCGAGCGCGAACAACACCGGCGAAAATTTCGGGATGGCGAAGCCGCCGAGTTCCAGCGCGAGATAGACCACCGCACCGACGAGGATCGACGCGCTTCCCCCGATCCTGTTCGCCTTCTTCCACCACAGCCCTGCGAGCAACGGGACGAAGAGACTCGCCGAAAGCAATCCAATCGCCGACGAATAAAAGGTCGTGATCAGTTTCGGAGGATGGTAGGCGCACGCCATCGCGAACAACCCGATTGCCCATGGGACGGCAGCGGTCGTGAGTCGGCGCACGCGTTCCCCTTTGCGGGCAAGAAACGGCCCCAACAGGTCGTGCGTCACGGCGGCCGAACACGCCAAGAGCAGCGCGTCCGTGGTGGACATCACGGCGGCCAGCACGGCGGCGATTCCCAATCCCCGGACGAAAGGAGGGAACTGCCCCTGCATCACTTTCAAAAAAACCTGGTCGGCGTCCTGAAGTCCGGGATGAAGCAGAATCCCGACGGGCACGATGATCAAAACCGCGGCGAGGATCAGGATCGAGTAGAGGATCATGGCCAAATTCAGTGAAACCCGGGCCCCTTCCGCGTCCTTCGCGGTGAAGACGCGCATCACGATGTGCGGGATCACGGGAATCGCCGCGGCCCACAGGGTAAAAATCCCCAAGAGACTCGCAATAGGAGTTTGAGTCATTTCCCCCAATTTCGGAGCAGCCTCGGTCGCGCGATCCAGGACGGCGAGCGGAGCCCCCTGGTCGTAGGTCAAGGCGGCCGCAGTCCCGAGGACTACGAGCAGCATCAGCGTCCCCTGAACGACATCGGTCCAGGTCACCGCCAGCATGCCCCCCAAAGAGACATAGGCGACGAACACCAGAGTCGAGGCGGTGACCGCGGTCTTATACTCCATCCCGAGCAGCACCTGGGCCGTGATCCCCGCGGCCTTCATTTGCGCGACGATGTAAACCGTAAAACTGAAGAGAATGAAGAGGGGCACGCACCACCGGGCCACCGCCCCCGGATAGCGGAAGGTCAGAAAATCCGAAATCGTGATGCTCTCGAACCGGCGAAGCGGAGCGGCGACGAGCACGGCGGCCAGCGGAAAGCCGAGAATGGCTCCCGCGAAGAGAGCTAACGTGAACGGAATCCCTGATTTGTAGGCGAGTCCCATCACCCCGATGATCGACCCGCCCGAGGCGAGGCTCGCCATGATCGCCATCGCGTTCGCCGCGACGCCGATCGACCGTCCGGCCACCCAATATTCGCTCTCGCTATCGGCGCCGCGCCGGGCGAAGTAGACGCCGATGCCGGTGCAGGACGCCAGGTAGACCCCGACGAGAATCGCCTCTACGCTCACCGGCGGGCGCCGGTCCGCATGTGGAGATATCCCACGAGAGGACCCGCGACCATCAGCGCGGCCATCCACCATCCGAACCACGAGACGCCGTGCCAGGCACGAGCGCGGAGTTGAGGAAGAACAAAACCGACCGCGGAAAGTCCGAAGACAACGAGGAGAAAGGCGGCGTCCTTGCCCCCCAGCCGGTAAAACATCAGGCGACCGACTTCTCCTTCGACCGCTCCCGCCAATAGGCGACGCCCGCCTCGGGCAAGGAGCCGATCGGATCGTAATACTCGTAGCGGCGCGCGAGCGCTTCGGGATCATCGTATTCGATCCCGGTCCGGTAGTTCTTCGTCCAGTAGGAAATGCCCCGTTCCCGGTCGTAGTCGGCGGCCTGATGCACCCAGCGCTTGCCGACGTAGGGAACGTCGCAGAGCAGACGCGGAGTCGCGAAACCGGGCAGATACCCCATGAGGTCGTGCTGGAGCCGCTGCGCCTCGGACACCGAAATCCGCCAATGCTCGGAGTTGGGGATCATGTCGCACATGTAGAAGTAGTACGGCATGATCTTCGCATTGTCGAGCAGCGAGAAGCACAGGTCCAGCAGATCCTTCGCCGTCGTGTTGGTGCCGCGCAGCAGGACGCCCTGGTTGCGCACGTCGCGAAAGCCCAAGTCGAGAATCTTCTCCACGGCTTTCCGGACCAACGGGGTGATCTGGGAGGCGTGGTTCGCGTGCGTATGAAGGGCGATGTCCACGCCCCTCTGCCGGGCTTTCTTCGCGAGACGCTCGAAACCCTTGAGCACCTCGTCCTGAAGGAAATGCTGCGGAATCGCGATCAGCCCCTTGGACGCAAGACGGATGTCCCGGATATTCGGAATGTCCATCAAGGCGCTGACGAACGGCTCAAGATTTTGGATCGGGAGATTCGCGATATCACCGCCGGAAACGACGACGTCGCGCACAGAGGGGGTCTTGCGCAGATACTCGAGAATCGCCTCATAGCGCTCGGCCGGCTTCATGCCGAACGCGTGCTTGGTCACCTGCTCGGTATTGTTTCCCACCAAATCCATGCGCGTACAGTGACCGCAATACTGAGGACAGGTCGCCAGCATCTCGGCGAGCACCTTCGTGGGATACCGGTGCGTGAGACCTTCCACCGCCCACATCTCCGCTTCATGCAGACTGTCCCGGCTGGCCATCGGATGGTTCGGCCACTCGGCGTGACGGTCCGAGATCATCGGCAGGAAGTAGCGCCGAACGGGATCGTTCCGGAAGTTCGCAGGGTCCATCGCATTGATCATTTGCGGCGGCACCAGGATAGACATCGTCGCCAGGCGTTTCTGGTCCAGGGCGATTTCCTCGGCGCAGTCCTCGGGAAGCAGTTCCCCAAAAACCTCTTTTAATTCCTTGATATTTTTAACCGAGTGACGCCGCTGCCAGAGCGCGCTCTCCCAATCCGCCGCCGAAACGTCCTTCCACCCCGGAAACCGTCTCCAGTCGGGTTCGACGAATTCCCGCTTCAACGGGTATTCAAACGGCTGCTGGGCCGCATGAGCCGAGGGCTTTTCAGTTCGCACAATCTTCGCCATAATGCGCTTATTCTACTATAATCATCCCGATGAGAAGAGGGGCCCTCCCAGCCTTCCTGAGCGCGAGTCTCTTCGCCCTCCTGGCGGCGCGCGGCCAAGCCGCGAAGCCGGAATGGGACAAGATCAAGAAGGGCGTTGAAGCGGCGCGCGACCTGCGGGACGAACTCCACTTAGGCGCCGAGAACGAGAAGGCCCTCGGCCGCGAGGTCGCGGCCTACCTGATCGCGCGCCACGGATTGGTCCAAGACGAAGAACTGACCCGCTATGTATCTCTGGTGGGAAGGACGCTCGCGCGCAAAGCCAAACCCATCGAGGTCCCCTATGCGTTCGGCGTGCTAGACACGGACGCCGTGAACGCCTACGCGACGCCGGGAGGGCATGTTCTCGTCACGAAAGGTCTTCTTGCGAAGCTCAACAACGAAGCGCAGCTCGCGGGCGTGCTCGCCCACGAACTCGTGCATGTTTACGACAAACACGCCGTGAAGGGATTCGTGAAGGCCAAGGCCTTAGGCGCTCTCGGCGGGAAAATCGCGGAAAAATCGGAATTCAAAAGCGTCGTGAAGGACCTCATCGAAGGCATCGCCGACAAAGGCTTCCCGCGGGCCGACGAATTTAAAGCCGACAAGGAAGCGATTCTACTGATGCGCTCCGCGGGATACAACGCCTACGGCCTCAGCGCCGCGCTGGAACGGCTTTACGGAAAGAAGCAGGAAAAACTCACCGCCTCCTTCCACAGCCGCCATCCGACGCTGAAATCGCGGCTGGACCGTCTCACGAAGCAGCTGCAAGGGGTTCCCCCCAAAGAAGGCGAGATCCTCGGCAGCCGCTTCCGCGGCCACGCCCGCTAAGGCTTAACGCTCAACGCCGGCAGGATCGCGTCGGCCGCGATCCGGTGCCCTTCGGCGTTCGGATGCCAATCCCCGGGACTTACGCGCAGCGTTTTCGTCGGCGCGGGATGCGCCCGAAATGACGGGAGCAGGTCCACGACGGCGAAACCGCGGGAGCGCGCCTCGGCCGCGACCTTCGCGTGGATGTCCTCGAAGAGGTAGTGATCGAGATCCTGCAGAATGGGAAACACCACGAACACCGGATAAACCCCGCGCGCCCGGCACAGGTCCGCGATGCCGGCGAGCGAGCGGCGGAACAAATCCCACCCCGGACTCCCATCGGCGTACAACCCTTGGATGAAATCCTCGTACGGGCGCGTGCGCAGGTTGTATGCCTTCACGAGCAGGAAAAACAGATGCGAACGCCACAGCACCTTCATCTCGAACGACGGCCAAGGCGTCATCGGATAAAGGTAATACGGCTGAATCTCGGCGTCGTTGAGCGTAAACTGAACGACGAGCGCCCGGGGCCGATGCCGATCGAGCCCGCCTTCGGCGAGATAGCGGAGTTCGGACGCGGTATTCCATCCCGGCCGCGCCGCGTTCACGGTGACGACTTTCCCGGGTCCGCCCGCGGAGTTTAGCCGCGCTTCCAACCGCTGCAGAAAGGTCTCCTCCCACTCCACCCCTTGCCCGAACGTGAACGAATCCCCTAGTCCCATCAGCACGCGCTTTCCCGCCCGCGACTCGGGACTCACCGTCGGTCCCCGAAACCCTTCCGCGTTGAGGCGGTAGCGCTTGAGCCCGAAACTGGGCTGCAGCGGACCCTGACCGCCCCCCCACTCGGCGCGACCCGTCAGGCGAACGCCCCACTCGCACACGAGAAGCCCCGCCGTCAACCCGCCCGCAACCATCAAAAAAATCGAACGGCGCTTCCATTCCGATCGCAAGACTTCGGCCTCCTCGCGCGCGGTCAGAAAGAAGGGGAGAATCGCCGTCGCCGCGAATCCGGCGAGCGTCACGCCATAGGCGGCGCTCGGAGAATATGGGCCGGGCGTCGTCGGATAACCCAAAAGCCACACCCCAACGGCGAACGCGCCGACGGCTGCGAGAGAAAAGGCAAACCGATCCGCCCTGCCCATCCTCCGGGGTCTGGATTTGGATTTTCCGCCCCGGCGGCCCATCAGTCTTTCAGGTAGAGCTTCTGCGGGTCCAAGACTTCCCGGAGGAGACGCAGTTCTTCAGCGGTGGGCGGAGCCGCATCGCCGAGGGAAGGCTTGGCCTTCAGATCCCAGCCGATCGAGTCGCGAAGCTCCGAGACGTCCACGCCGGGGTATAAAGCGCTCAGGACGAGTTCCCCCGATTGCGGATCGGCTTCCAGAACCCCCTTGTCGGTAATGACCTTGACGGGACCGGCGCCGGGCATCCCGAGTTCCTTGCGGGTCTTGCCGTTGCAGACATGACCGGGGCTGGTGATAAAATCCACGCGCTCGGGGAACATCCTTTTTCCCAGCTTGGAAATGATCAAGGTTCGTCGAGCGTGCGCGGCGATCTCGGAGGCGCCGCCGGAACCTGGAAGCCGCACTTTCGGCGCGGCGTAGTCGCCGATCACGGTCGTGTTGATGTTGCCGTACTTGTCGATTTGGGCTCCGCCCAGAAACCCGACCTGGATCTTCCCGCCCTGCAGGAAGTAATTGAAAACGTCGGTCATCGGCGCGACCATCAGCGATCCCGTCACCAGACACGGATCACCGATCGACACCGGGAGACGCTCCGGAACCGCGCCGACAGCCCCGGATTCGTAGAGCAACAACAGATTCGGCGCGTGCGTCGCGCGCGCTAAATTGCAAGCGAGATTGGGCAGCCCGATCCCGACGAAGACGACGTCCCCGTCGCGCAATTCCCGCGCCGCGACCGTCGTCATGATCTCGTTAGGCTTGTAGGCGGGAATCTCAGAAACCATAATTGACTCCCGCGCAGACCTGATCGGTGATCGCCAAGCGTTCCGCCAAACCAGGATTCCTTTTCATGTAGCCGGCCCGGTCCTCCACTCCATAGACGAACTCGTCCAGATACTTCTTCAGCGACCCGGCGTCCTTGGCGATCTCGTCCCAGGCGATGTAGAAATCATTGTCGCGATCGTAATAGCCCTGCGCATAGGACGGATGGGCCCCGAACGGCTCGACAACGACGGCACTCACGATCAGAGAGGGGATCAACGTGCGATTCGGATCGGAGCGGATCGTTTTCTCGTCCACGAGTTCCTCAACGACGACGATGACGCTCTGAGACGCGAATGCGGCTTCCTTTTGAACGCCGAGCAGCCCCCACACCTGGGCGTTTCCTTCCGCGTCCGCCCGCTGCGCGTGAATAATCGTCACGTCGGGATTCAGCGCGGGGACGGTCGACAGCGTCTCCCCGGTATACGGGCAAACGATCGTTTTAATCCGAGGATTCGCCTTCGGAAGATCGGTCCCCGCGTAATTGCGCAGCACCGCGAACGGAAGCCCGGAAGCGCCCGCCTGAAAACGCGCGACCATGCCGAAATGAGAATACTCCTCGATCTCGAACGGCTTCTCCGGTCCCTTGCCCTCGAGCGCACGCCGGAAGGAGTGCAGCGAGCCCACGCCGGGATTCCCCGCCCAAGAGAACACCAGCTTTTTCACGACGCCCGCCGCGATCAACTGGTCGTAGATCAGATCAGGAGTCAAGCGGCAGACCGTCAGATCCTTCTTCTTCTGACGGATAATCTCATGAGCCGCCGCGAAGCAGATCAGATGCGTGAAGCCTTCGATAACGACCGTCGCCCCGTCCGGGACAAAGCGGGAGACGGCCTCCCGCATGGAGAGAACCTTGCTCATGTGAGTTCGGCGATCGTCTTCTCGAAAATCTTCAATCCGGCATCGACGTCGTATTCATCGAGGCACAACGGCGGGGCGACGCGGATCGTACTCGACCCGCAGGACAGCAGCAGCAGGCCGTTGCGGAATCCGCGCTGCATGATGTCGTCGACCAACTGCTTCGCCGGGACCTTCGTCTTGCGGTCCTTCACGAACTCGACGCCGATGAACAATCCTTCACCGCGGACGTCGCCGATGCAGGGGAATTTTCTCTGAAGCTTTTTCAACCCCTCCATCAGACGGGCGCCCATCTTGCGGGCGTTGGGCATGTATTCGTTCTCGATGAGATCGAGCGTCGCCAAGGCGGCGGCGCACGCGACGTTGTTTCCGCCGAAAGTCGAGCCGTGCGAACCGCCCTCCCACTTCATTACCGATTCCTTGGCGATGATCGCTCCCAGCGGCATCCCGGAAGCCAGACCCTTCGCGCTCAGCAGGACGTCCGGTTCGACGCCGGCGTGCTCGCAGGCCCACATTTTCCCCGTGCGTCCGACTCCCGATTGGATTTCATCGCAGACCAATAAAATACCGTACTCGTCGCACAGCGCCCGGAGCCCGCGCAGAAAAGATTTCGGCGGGAGGATGTATCCCCCCTCTCCGAGCATCGGCTCGATGAAGATCGCCGCGACGTCTTCCGGCGGCACCGCGCGTTGAAAGAGGTCCTCCTCGATGTGCGCGACGCAGGCTTCCCCCGCGTCTTTGAAGCGGCTCGCGTCGAAGGTCGTTCGGTAGGGATCCGCGTACTCCTCATGGTAGACGCCGGAAAGAAACGGGCCGAACGACGCCCGCTGCTTCACCTTGCTCGAGGTCAGGCTCATCGCCCCGTAGGAGCGTCCATGGAACGCTCCCTTGAAGGCGATGATCGACTTGCGGCCGTCGTAGTTGCGGCAAAGCTTGATCGCCCCTTCGACGGCCTCGGTTCCGGAATTCGTCAGGAAAACCCGCTTCTTGCTGGAACCGGGGGCGATCTTCGCGAGACGCTCGAGCACCGCGGAGAAGTTGTCGTAGTACCAATCCGTCGAGCACATGCTGAAGAAGTCTCCGGCGCTTTGCCGGACCGCTTCGACGACCTTCGGATGCGCGTAGCCCGTGGAAGCGACCGCGATGCCCGCCATCCAATCGATGAAGCGGTTGCCGTCGGCGTCCTCAACCATCGCGCCTTCTCCCCGGGCGATCACCAGCGGGTACGCCTTGATGTAGGAGGTCGACGCGAACTTCTTGTCGCGGGCGATGATTTCGCGGCCACGCGGACCCGGCGGCGGCACGACGATGCGCGGGTAGCCGCGATCCGCGGAAGTCGGAGAGACGGGAGTCGACAACCGAGCTGCGCGCTTCACGGACTTGGAATTCGACGATCCGCCGGAGGGACGCTTCGCCGCGTTCGTCATGTTATTCCTCCACCACGCAACGGGTCTGCTCCCGCATAAACTGAGCCACATAATAAGGGCCGCATCCGCCCTTTCCGGTGGAACCGGAACCCTTCCAGCCGCAAAACGGCTGAGCTCCCGGCCAGGCGCCCGTCGTCGCGCCGGAGCGTTTGTTCGCGTAGAGCACGCCGGTCTGGATCTCGTTGAAGAACTTTTCGATCTCCTCTTTCTTCGCCGTGAAGATGCCGCCGGTCAGGCCGTATTCGGCCTTGTTCGACTCGCGAATCGCCTCATCGAGCGATTTCACGCTTCCGATCGCAAGAATCGGGGTGAAAAATTCCTCAAAGAACAGCTTGCTCTTGAGCGGCGCGTTCACGACGGTGGGTTCGACATAGAAACCCTTATCGAAGATCCCGCCGGACAAACGTTTCCCGCCGGTCAGGATTTCCCCGTCTTTGCGGCCGAGCGCGACGCCTTCCTCCCATTTCTTGAAGGCCTGCTCGTTGATCACCGGGCCGTAATACACGTCCCGCTGCGTGGGATCGCCCTTCACGATGGCGGCAGTCTTCTCGAGGATCTTTTCGGTGAGCGCCGCGATGATCGACTCGTGAGCGTACACGCGGGAACAAGCGGAGCATTTTTGATTCTGAAGCCCCCACGCGGATTTGATGATTCCCTCGGCCGCCGCGTCGAGATCGGCGCTTTCCATCACGATCGCGGCGTTCTTCCCGCCGAGCTCCATCAGGCAAGGCTTCACCCACTTGCCGCTAAGCCGGTGGTAGATGTGCATGCCGACCTGTTTAGAACCGGTGAAGACGACGCCGTCCACGTCTTCATGCCCGGTGATCAGGTCGCCCATGGTGCGGCCGCGTCCCGTCAGATAGTTGAACGCGCCGACCGGAACGCCCGCTTCGTGATAGAGCTGGGCCAACTTGTAGCCGACCCATGGGGCGTCCAACGCGGGTTTGTAGACGAGGGTATTGCCCGCCACCAACGCCGCGGAGGTCATGCCGCAGGACAACGCGAGCGGGAAGTTGAAGGGCGCCATGCAGGCGAATACGCCGAACGGGCGAAGCACGTCGAAATTCGTCTCAATCGGCGTGATCTTGTTCATCTCCCGGATGAACCCATTCGCGTCTTCCATCTGCAGGCAGTAGTAGTCCAAAAGGTCGGCGCTTTCCTCGGCGTCGCCGATGGACTCCATCCGGCTCTTGCCGACTTCCAAACTCATCACCGCCGCGAACTCGAATTTGCGCTTTCGGATCAGCGAGGCCGCGTTGCGCAATATCCTCACGCGCTCCTGCCACGGCGTGTCGCGCCAGGCCGGGAAGGCACCCTTGGCCGTCTTCACCGCCATGTCCACATGCCGTTCATCCGCCGAGGCGAAACTGCCGAGCGTCAGATCGTTGTCGACGGGAGACACGTCCACGATCGGATCCAACTCCGATTCGAACGCCTTCCCTCCGATGACCATCGGGTAATCCTTGCCCATCTCCGATTTCACCTTCTCCAGAGCCTCGTCGAAATACTTGTGAAAAGTCCCCATGTCGGCGGTGTTCGAGGTGTAGGTGATCTTCATGTCCTCGGGTGCGGTCGTCGTGGTCATCGTGCCTCCGTAGTCATCTTATCGAGCGTGCGGACAAATCGGGCCAGAATATCGTCGATCTCGGCTTCGGTGATTATAAAGGGCGGGGCGATCATCACGAAATCGCCGTTGACGCCGTCGGCGCCGCCGGAGGATTGCCACACGACGAGGCCCTCGGCTTGGGCGATTTCGGCGAAGGTCTCGGCGAATTTCAACGCGCGGGGAAACGGCGTCTTGGCGGTCTTATCCTTGACGAATTCGATCCCGGCCAGCATGCCTCGGCCGCGGATATCGCCGATCTCCGGACGCTCGCGCAGGACCCCGAGTTTCTCGTGCAGGATCTTCCCCATGGAGGCCGCGCGTTCGATCAGCGCGTGTTCGCGCAAATACCGAATAGCGGCGAGACCGGCGGCGCAGCCGATCGCGTTATGGGAGAAGGTCGCGTTGTGCAGCAAAGCGCCGCTGCCGGCCGCGATCGGGCGCAGCGCCTCTTCGTGCGTGACAAGCACCGAGAGCGGCGCATAGCCCCCGGTAATGCCCTTGCCGAACAGGATCATATCCGGAACCGCGCCATAGGGCTCCAGGGCCGACCAGGTCCCGGTCCGGCCGATGCCGGTCAATACTTCGTCGGCGATCCAAAAGATATCGTGCTTGTCGCAGATTTCTCGAATACGCTTCCAGTAGCCCGGAGGCGGCACCGACGCGCCGGTCGAGGAGCCGCCCACCGGCTCCCCGATGAAGGCCGCGATCGTCTCCGGACCTTCGCGAAGGATCGTCTCTTCGAACAAATCGCCGGTCATCGACGGATGATCGGCGGCGAAGCGATAGGGATACGGAGCCTGAAACGACGGGAAGTCGATCAGCCAGCCGGCGAAGTGGGTCTTATACTGAGGGCGGGCCGAGGCGGAAAGAGAAAGGATCGTATTTCCGTGATAACTCGGCGAAAGAGAAACGATCTTGTTCTTCTTGGGCCGGCCGGTCTCGGCGAAATGCTGCCGCGCAAGCTTGAACGCGGCTTCGACCGCGTCGCTGCCGTCGCAAAGGAAGAACGATTTATCGAGCGGTTTCGGGCAGAATTTGGAAATTTCTTCGGCGAGTTCCTCGGCGGGGTCGTGCGTGAAGGCGGTCCCATTCACGTACGCGAGACGACGGGCCTGACCGGAGAGCGCCTCGGCGATCTCCCGAACGCCGTGGCCGAGATTGCAGACATAGGCGCCGGAACAGGCGTCGAGGTAGCGGTTTCCCTCGACATCGTAGAGCCAAACGCCTTCTCCCCGCACGATTCTAGGATAGTCGCGCTTCAACCTCCGGTAAAAAACCGGGCTCTTCGGGTAACGGGTCTCCCAAGAGACGGGCATGCCTGGATTCTATCTCTTTCCCTGGGAGCGCGGTACCCCCCTAGACGGCGATCGAAGCCTTCAGGGCGTCGGCGAAGGCTTTCGCGTTTGGGAAGCGCCGTCCGGGGTCAGGAGAGAGGGCCCGGGCGAACACCGCGTCGAGTTCGGCGCCCGCGCCGGGGATGCGTTTGGACACCGGAACGAAGCGGCCCTCCCGTTTTTGAAGGTGCAGGGCGTAGCCCATCCCGGGAAACGGCAGTTCTCCGGTCAATACTTTGTAGAGGCACACCGCCATCGCGAAAACATCCGATTCCTTCCGCGCGAGGCCTTCCTCTTGTTCCGGCGCCATGTACGGCGGGGTTCCAGATGAGGCGACCGTGCCGGTAAGGCGGGTCATCGCGTCGGCGGCGGCCCGAGCGATGCCGAAATCCATGACCCGCGGAGCGCCGTCCGCATCGATCATGATGTTCGAGGGCTTCAGATCCCGATGCACGACGCCCTTCATGTGCGCGTGGTCGACGGCCTCGGCGACCGCCTCAGCCCACGCGGCCGCCCGCTCCGCCGACACGCGCCCATCGTCGGAGAGGATTTCCGCGAGGGTGCGCCCCTCGACGTGTTCGAACACGATGATAACGTCGTCCTCGGATTCCCGAACCTCGTAAACCGACACGATGCCCGGATGCGAGAGTTTCGCGACGATGCGCGCCTCTCGCACGACGCGCTCGCGCTCGCGCGGATCGCGGCGGATTTCCTCACGCAGGCACTTGAGCGCGACGAGACGCCCCGTGCCCAGATCGCGAGCGAGCTCGACGACCCCCATTCCCCCGCGGCCGAGCAACCCGAGCGTCTCGAAGCCGCGCAAGGCATCGACCGCGGGCAAGGGAGCGGCTGGGGACGAAGCCGGAACAGGCATCCATGCCGCGGGTTCCCGTCCCCACGCGCGCGAAAGTCCCCACCCCCCGGCGACCCCGCCGATCACGGCCGCGATCGCCCACCACCACGGCAGGCCTCCGCCCGCTGGAGACCTCCGTTCGGATTTTTTCCAGACTCTCCGACCGGGGAGAAAATCCCCCACAAGGACTCACCCGCAGGCGGGATCTCGGCTTTTTTCACTCCGGTATGGATGCCCGCCACGACGGTCTCCACGACCGTTTTGGGCTTCTGAAGACCGTCGGCCGCCGCCGGAGACGCGACGAAGGCGAGCGATAACGCGAGCGAGGAAAGTCGGGAGTTCATGGGATTCAATGAGGAGTGTAAAGAGAGCCGCCGGAACCGTCAAGGGACCAGCTATTATGGAAGCGGGCCGAAAAGCAGTCGGCCCCTTATCGTCTTCTCCGACGGAGGATCGGATCGTTTTCACACTAAAAACGCTCGTGCTCCTGCCGGCATAACTCCGATAGGCCCACCGTTGGGTACGCCCTTTGCCTTATTTTTAATCGCCGAAAGTCCTATTCCTAAAGCCCGGCACCACGATACAATAGGGGTCGATGGATCCTCGAAGTCTCGCTTCTCTCGGTCTCGTGTTAGCCCTTTGTACCCCTTCCTCTGCTGCGCGCCGCGCCGGCGGCCGTACGCCTCGGAGCAGGCGCCGCGACGGGCGTCGGCTTGGCGCGGGCCGACTCGGTGCTCTCGGCCCCCTCCCTCTCGCTTTCCGCGCCGTCGCTCTTGCCCGCCGCCGGTCTTCCGGTCTTGGAGACTGCGCCGTTTGGACCCACAGCCCCATCGGCCGTGGCGATCGCGCCGAAAAGCGTCGCGGCACCGAAGGCATCGCCCGGCCTCGCGGCAGTCGCGCTCGGACGCGCATCCGCCGACAGCCCCTCGATGGTCCGCTGGCTGACTCCGCCTTCGCGTGAAGGCTCCTCAAGCGCGAAAGCCCATCTTTGGGCCAAAAACAGTTTCGACGCAATGCTTGGGCGACGCGTGGTTGAGCGCGACGGAGCGCTCGCCGTCCACGCCGGGGACGCATCGGGAGGAACTGATGACGGAAATCCTACGCCGCGGCGAAATTCAGCGCGCCTTCGGCCGACCGACCCGAATTCGCCGCGCGCCAATCTTGCGGAACCGCCGATGAGGGCGCGCGACGCGGTCGATTCCAGCGGCAAAGCGCTTCGTCCCGCGTCTGCCGTGAAGCCATTTAAGGATGGGGTTCACGCCCTCGCGATCTCGATCGTCACTCTTGGCGGCGCCTGGCTGGCCGTCGGCTCCGGACTCGTACTCAACATCGGCTACATCCAATACGACCCGGTCCCCGCGGGCACGCTTGTCGCCGCGGAGACGCTGCTGATGGCCTTCGCGATCCGCAACGCACGCGGCGCAGAGCGGCAGCCGCTGCGCTGGTTCATCGGCGGCTACATTGCGACCTTCTCCGTGTACACGATCGGACTCGGCGTTTGGGAACTCCCGGATCGTCTCGGCGCAGGGCTGGCCGTTGGGCTGGCCTACGGCGTAATCGCGGCTCTCGTCGCCGGCGGCTGGCCGTGGGCCGGCGCGGGCGCAAACGACTCCGGCGGTCCTTCCCGGAACAATCCCCTCGTCGCGCCGATATTTCTCGCCCTGCTCGTTCCGTTGCTCGGGGTGTTCTCGTACTTCGAGCTCTACTTCTTCTCGCCGAAGCTGCTTGCGGTGATGATTAAGGACTGGCCGATGATCGCAGCGCTCGCGGGCACCCTCATCCCCGGTCTTTGGTACTTGGGCGCATGGATCCGTCGCCGGCACATCGGGCTCGTCTCCTTCGCGAAACAAGAGGCGCGCCTCCATCGCAGGCTCAATCCCTTGGGGGTCGTCGGCGCCTTTCTAGCCGCCATCGCCGCCATCGTCGTTTTCGGGAACGGGGGGACCTCCGCATGGGTGCAGCCGTGGTTCATCGCCGTCGCGGGATACGCGCTGTTTGAAATCTTCGCCGGTCCCTGGTGGGATACAGACAGCGATCAAAGTGTCTGGGCGCTGCATGGGTTCATCGGCGCGTTCTACCTGATGGCCTACGGCATCGCCGGCGGCGAAACGATTTACACGCTCGGGATATTCCCCCCGCTTGCGGCCCTGCTCGGGTACGGACTCGAGCAGGGCTGGCGTACGATCCGGCGGCGACGGAGGATGAGGTCATGACGCGTGGAATCTTCGCATGCCTGGCGGGAGCGTGCCTTTTGGCCGGGGGGCCCATCGCCTGCAGGAAGGCGGAATCAAAAGCCTCCATCGAGAACGCTGAAGAATTCAAGAAACCGCTGCCGGAGCGGTTTCCCCAGATGAGGAGAATTCCGATAGACCACCCCAAGCGGGCGGCGATTATCGCGACATACGAAAGAATGGCGGCAGAAGATCCGAATCGAGCGCAGGCAATCGAAGACCGCAACAAGCTCGTCTGGCCCCCGCCGCCGGGGTTTAAACCAAAGGCAGAAGGAGAGAAGCTAGAGCTGAAGATCGCCCTCAAGAAGACGATGCTGCGCCGCGGAGAAAAGCTCTGGTTTCGATTGCGTGTTCAAAATATAGGAAGCGAAAGCAACTATTGGTCTCATGCCTTTTTCAAAACCGGAGGTTACACCGGTGGCGATTCTAGGTGGTGGCGCTACGTTTTGACCGATCCCGACGGCGAGACCGAACTGCTTTACAATGCCCCCGCCGTCGACGATTTCAATCCGCTAGAGGGCTATGTCGAATTCCCCGAGGGATGGACTCACGAACAGAAGATGGCCGAGTTGAGGCGCCGGGCTGCCGAAAGTCGGCGAAAGCACGATCTACATGTATCTCTCTACCCCGGAGAAACGATCGAAACCTCCCCCTGGTGGTGGGTCCCGGAAGAAGAGCGAGAACTGCGGAAAAAGGAGGGGCTGCCCGAAGAACCCGAATTCACGGGCCGGTTCCGGGAATTTCCATTTAAACACCTCGACTTGACGAAAACCGGGACCTATCGGCTCAGGGTCGAGTATGGCCCCGAACTTGATCCTGACCCGGTAGAAAAGACGGCTCAAGAGCTTGACATTTCTTTTGAGGAACTGAAGAGGCAGGTCCGTGAAAAGAACGCCAGGTATGCCGCTGAACACATCGCGGACACGGTCGAATTCGAGGTAGTTCCGTGATCGCGGCGATTCTCAGCGTGCTGCTGTTGGTTTCGGGAATTGTCACGGCGAGTCCCAACTGCACTCCCGAGTTGAAAATGCCCTGCACGCCCACCGACCCCGAAGTGAAAGCCGATATTCTCCGATCGGCGCAACTGGGAATCAACTACGACAAAGACCTTGTTAAGGCGACCGGAGAAAAGAAAAATCTTGAAAACGAACTAGCAACGGCGGTCACAGAGAAGAGAGAAAACGGAGTCGACATCCTCTCCGAAGACCAGATCAGCGAGAAACTGCATCGAATCGATCAACTTGAAAAGGCTATCGAGGAAAACAAGCGGCTCGCCACAAACTACCTCACGAAGGCGATGAAGACGGCCATCGAAGCCTACCATGTCAATCTCGTCAAGATGTTCATGCCGGATAAAACAATCGCGCGCGGCGTGGCGCGAGGAGCGCCGCCCGTCGCGCGGTTTTTCCAGCGACTCTGCGCGAATCCAAACGGAAACCACTTGGGGAGCGACGGCCACCACGCGATCGATAACCTGCTGAAGTACGAGGACGGGCGGGACGCGATCCGGCGCTATGCGCCCCCCACCGACCCCGGCGGGTGTTTCGAAGCGCTCGTCCGCCAGTTGCCCGTTCAGGACCCACCCGCACCCGGCGAGGTGAGATATTTCGTCGACCTCGCGCCCTTCATCGCCGCAGCCCGCAACCACCGGCCTCCCCCGCCGCAGGTCCAACACGCTCCATCCGGGTCCGACCGGCGCGATGCGCCCAACGACGGAGCTCCGCAAAAGTCCGACGATGAAGAATGGGAGTGGATTCCGGGCATCGGCTGGACTCACACGGTCAAGCCCGGCCGATAGCGAGCCTCTGGTCTAGACGTGCAGGGTCTGCCGCTCGCGGGCGGCGGTCAGGATCATCGAGGATCCCGCCTTGCGGACGATTTCCCGGCAGTGGTCGAGATACTCGTCCATCATCTCGTCGGTGTGCATCGGGTCGTGGTGGAAGAGAACCAAATGCTGCGCCTCAGCGGCCATGCCGCGCTCGAGCACGTCTTTGAAGGTGCTGTGGCCCCAGCCCTTCTTCATCTCATACTCGTCTTCGTCGTACTGGGCCTCGCAGATCAAGAGGTCCGATCCCTTGGCGAACTCGGCGATCTTGAGATCCTGCTTGCGCGTCACCTCGCTGTCGCCGTTGAGGCGCGCGAAGGTCTCGTGGTCGCTGATGTAGCTGACCGATTTTCCAAACGCCTCGAAGCGAAAGCCGATCGCGATGCCGGGGTGATTCAAAAATTGATAGCTGACCTTCACCGGCCCGATTTCCACGGGGGCCTCGAGTTCGATGAATTGGACGTCGGCGGAAAGGCTCTTGAGCGGAACCGGAAAGTAATCGCTGGCCATCTGCCCGCGAAACACCCGTTCGAGGCTCTTCCCGGCGCCGCGGACGCTGTAGAGATTGAATTTGTTGCGCGGGATGTAGAACGGCGTGAAAAACGGAAACCCCTGGATGTGGTCCCAGTGCGTATGCCCGACGAAGACATGGGCTTCGATCGGCTTGTCCTTGCCCTTGAATTCCTTGAGCAGTTCGATGCCGAGTTCCCGAAGACCCGAGCCGCAGTCGATCACGAAAATGAGATCTCCGAAGCGGATTTCGGTGCAGGCCGTATTGCCGCCGTAGCGCACGGTATCCGGACCGGGGGCCGGGCAGGAACCGCGCGTGCCCCAAAAGCGAACCTTCACATCCTTGCTTAACCCGGCTTCGGATTCCATCCGGGGGGAAGCGACCGTCGATTTGGAGAGTTCCTCGTCCTCGGCGGGCCGCGATCCGTTGCGCGCGGAAGATTCCGATGCGAGCAGTTCGGCGACCTTGGACTGAAGTTCCTCTTGGCGGTACGGCTTGCGGAGGTAGTCGTCGGCACCGGCGTGCTTGGCCGCCTCGACGTCGGCCGCGTAGCCCTTCGCGGACGCCACGAGGATGCGCACGCCGCGGAGTTCGGAGTCCTTGCGCAGAATCTCGCAAACCCGAATCCCGTGCATCCCCGGCATCATCAAATCGACGACGACGCAGTCGGGCTTGAAGGCGGCGGCCTTTTCGACCCCTTCCTGCCCGTCATAGGCGCGCTCGACTTCGTAGTCCGCCTTTACAAGCGCGCGGACCGCGTACTCGTTGAGCGCCTCGTCGTCTTCGATAACCAGTACTCGTTTCATTAAAGCCCAATAGCGTAACAGTCCCGTCGAACCCGCGCAAGGCCGGGGATCGTGTTTTTTTCAGCTTTCTCCTAGACTTTCGAGGGTTGCGGCGAGGCTGGAATGCATGGATTCAAATTCGTCCTGCCGGGCGCGGATCTTATCGACCTCGTCGACCGGGGCGCGCTCGAGAAAACTCGCGTTGGTCAGCTGCTTCCGGCACTTTTCCAGTTCCTTGGCGACCCGGGCGATCTCCTTGGTCAGGCGGGTCCGCTCCCGGTCGAAATCGATGACGCCCGCGAGAGGAACGAAAAAGGTCAGCTTGCGCGATACCGCCGTCGCCGACTGGGCGGGGCGGCCGTTGGCTGCGGCTTCCAACGCCTCAAGGCGCGCGAGATGGCGGACGTACCCTGCGTGCGGCGCGAGCGCCCGAAGCTCGGCTTCGTCTCCGGAGTGAAACGCCTTGATCTTAAGCGCGGGCGGGACATTCAACTGCGCGCGCAGCGCGCGCAGCGAACGAACCGCGTCCATGACGACGCCCATGCTGGCGACGGACCCGGGGTCCTTCCAGCCCTCGGGAGCCGGGGCGCCCGCGCGGAGCACGAAGTCCGCGCTCTCCCCGGCGTAGGCGCGAAGATTTTCGTAGAGCTCCTCGGTGATATAGGGCATGAACGGATGCAGCATCTTGAGGCTTCCCGTCAGCACCTGGACCAGAATCGCGCGGATCACCGGCAGGCGCGCAGCATCGTCGAGCCCGGACTTGGAAAGCTCCACGTACCAATCGCAGAACTCATCCCACAGGAATCCGTACAGCGCGTCGGCGGCGGCGGCGATGTTGTAGCCGGCCATCGAGGCGCGCACCGCCTCCGCCGTCTCTTCATACCGGGAAAGAATCCACCGATCGGCGAGTTCGAGCGAACCCCGGTCGAGCGAGTCGAGGGAATACCCCCCCGCCGGCGGAGTCTCGTTTTTGAGCGCGTAATCGAGGACGAAGCGCGTCAGGTTCCAGATCTTGTTCGCGAAATTCCGCGGACCCGTAATCGAGTCCTCGGCGAACGGGATGTCCTTGCCCGGGTAAGCGAGCGAGGCCAACGCGAAGCGCGTCGCGTCCGTGCCGTACTTGTCCATCACCACCAACGGGTCGATCACATTGCCCAAGGACTTCGACATCTTCTTGCCGCGCTTGTCGCGGACGATCCCATGCATCACCGCGTGATGGAAGGGAACCGTCCCTTCGAAATGAAGTCCCATCATCTGCATCCGGGCGACCCAGAGATAAAGGATTTCATAGCCCGTGACCAAAACGCTCGTCGGGTAGTAGAACTTAAAGTCTTCGGTCTTCTCCGGCCAACCGAATACCGAAAGGGGCCAGAGCGCCGAAGAAAACCAGGTGTCAAGCACGTCCTGGTCCTGCAGCCAGCGGCCTTCTTCCGGGATCTCCGCCCCCACGCGGAGCGCGCCGCCGGCGGCCTTGCCGCCGGATTCGTAGCGGTAGCGGCCCGCGTCGCGCACGGTTTCAAACGGAACGCCCGCGTCGAGCGCCTCGCGCAGCGTTCCCTTCACCACGACGCCGCCATGCTCCACGGAGACGCGGATGCGGTCCGCCAAAATGTCGGCGTCGTACCAAACGGGGATGCGATGTCCCCACCAAATCTGCCGGGAGAGACACCAGTCGCGGATATTGACCAACCAGTCCCGGTAGGGCTTTTTCCAGGATTCGGGATAAATCGTGAAGCGCCCGTCGTCGACCGCGGCGACGGCCTTCTCGGCGACCGCCTCCATCTTCATGAACCACTGCTCCGAGACCAAGGGCTCGATCGGCTGATTGCAGCGGTAGCAGGTGCCCACCGAGTGCTTGTACGCCTCGGTCTTTTCGAGAATCGGCTCTCCGTCGGCGCCCGCGAGCGCTTCCAGATCGGCGACGATTTTTTTTCGGGCCTCTTCGCGCGGAAGCCCCGCGTACGCGCCGGCCTCGTCGGTCATCTTCCCGTCGAGACCGATCACCTGCCGCGGCGCGGGCATCTCCCGCTCATGGCGCTGCCAGATTTCGAAGTCGTTGGGGTCGTGAAACGGCGTCACCTTGACCGCGCCGGTGCCGAACGCGCGGTCCACGTGCTCGTCGGCGACGACGGTCAGCGCGTGTCCGGTCAGCGGAAGGGACAATTCCTTTCCCACCCAATCGGCATACCGCTCGTCTTTAGGATGCACGGCAACGGCGGTGTCTCCGAGCATCGTCTCCGGACGCGTCGTGGCGACGGTCAAGAACCGCTTCGGGTCGTCCTTGAGCGGGTAGCGCATGTGCCAAAGATGGCCCTTCTTCTCTTCGAATTCGACTTCGATGTCGGAAAGCGCGGTACCGCAGCGGACGCACCAGTTGACCATGCGCTCGCCTCGGTAGACGAGGCCCTCTTCGTAGAATTTCTTGAAGGCGTAGTGGACGGCCTTGGCCCGGGCCTCGTCCATCGTGAAGGCCTCGCGGCCGAAATCAAGACCGCAGCCCAAACGCGTCAACTGCCCGAGGATGGTGCTCTTGCACTCGCGCACCCAATCCTGCATCCGGTCCAAAAATTTCCCGCGCCCGAGCTGCTGCCGCGTGACGCCCTCGGCCTTCAACTGCTTTTCCATCACGTTCTGAGTCGCGATGCCGCCGTGATCGGTTCCCGGCACCCAGCAGGCCTCGCGACCCGTCAACCGGTGATAGCGCACGAGCACGTCTTGGAGCGTGTTGTTGAGCGCGTGCCCCATGTGCAGCGCGCCGGTCACGTTCGGCGGCGGAATGACGATCGTATAGGATTTCTTCCCGCCGGGGTCCGGCTCGGAATGAAACAGGTCGGCCCTTTTCCAGGCTTCGATCCACTTGCTCTCTACGGCTTCGGGGGCGTAGGCCTTCTCAAGCATCCGGGAATTCTACAAAGCCCGGGGGCGGCAGGGCTACTTGCCGGCGCGTTTGAATTCGTCGCGAAGAAAAGCGGAAACGGCCTCTTCGACGGCTTTCGAGAACCGCTCCTGAAACGCGGCGGACTCGATAAGCTTCGCTTCTTTCGGGTCGCGCAGGTTCCCCAACTCGATCAGGACGCTCGGCATCTGCCGGCTTTTAAGCACCGCGAAGCGGCCTTTATCGACGTACGGCGCGGTGCGGATGCCGTGCTTCTGCAGATTCAGCCGGATGCGTTCGGCCAAACGCGTGGAGGCGCGCCGCGCCGAGAGAGTCGGGGGTGGGAGCTTCTTTTCCCCGGGCTCGCGCTTGGGACCCGCGGGAATGGTCTCGTTCATCCCGTACACGAAAACGACGACGCCGCGGTCGCGGACGCGTCTGACGTTGTCGGCGTGCAGTGAGAGGAACACGTCCCCCCCGACGGACTCGCCGCGAAGCACGCGGTCAGAGAGCGGCACGAAGCTGTCGTCCCACCGCGTCAAATAGGGAACCAAAGTTTTCGATTTTTGCAGGCGATCGGCCAGACCGCGCGCCGCCTTGAGGACAAGTTCCTTCTCGACCCGACCGTGCACGCGCGCACCGGCGTTTTTTCCCCCGTGTCCGGGATCAATCACGACGATGTCGGAAGCGCTCCCGGCGGCATTCGCCGGGGCCGAGAGAGGAACGATCGCCGATAAGGCGAACGCCCCCGCCAACAGGATTCGGCGCATCTCCCTATTATTTAAATGAAAATCGCGGATTTCGCAACCCATGAGAAGACTACGGCCCGAACGGAGGAATTGTTCCTGAAAAACCCGGAGGCGAGTCGAGCGGCCTACTCGTCCGAGCAGACGTAAGAGCATCGCCCGCCGTCTCCGCGGATGAGAAGGTAGCACCCGGAGCGAGGCGTCGGACATTCCTTCCGATCCGTTTCGAGAACAGGACGGCTTTCAAACCGCACCCGCGGCTCCCCCTCATGCGCCTCTGACGCGAAGCTCACGGAACTGCGGATCATCGGCACCTTCTTGCCCCAGGGAAGAATCCCAGCTTTGATTCGGAGCACGACCAGGGTCCCGGGCCTGCCCCGCAACGCCTCTGCGGCGGTTTTCAGCGGCATCCCGCGGGTGGAACGACCGTCTATGGACAATACCCGTTGGCCGGCTTGGAGTTCGGCCTTCGCCGCCGGACTGTCTTTGGCCACGCCTTGAATGACGATTCCTTTGTCCTTGACCGCAATTTGAACTCCGATCGTTCCTGATCGGTCCTGGTCCGGCGCTTGCGATGGTTTCACGATGAAAAACTCACCCAGCGGGGTCTGCACCGTTTTGGGTGAATCGTCGTCCGGCGCGGAAGCGGGCTCGGCGGCACTGGCCGGCGATACCGGCAGCGCATCCATGATGCCATGCGCAAAGCGTCTGAAAAAATCCGGCATACCGTGATTGCCGTAGGCCCCGCAGGTGCACGAATGACACGGACCATAGTAACACCGGCCGTTCTCCTCTTCCCAGCGAAGTTCGCGATGACCCTGGCAAAGCGTTTGGTCGCACACTGCGGGACAGGTGCAGTTGCAAATGTAGGTGGGAGCGCAATAGGCTGATGAGGGGGAAGGGATGAATCCGATCGAGATCGTCAAGGCTATTGCGAAAACCCAAGGGATGCACAAACTACAGGGCCCGGAATAGGTCATGTCATCCTCCGATTTCAAACGAACATGACCGAAGCTTAAACGTAAAAAGAGGTTATTGCAACCGATGACGCTCCATGAAGACCCTGCCGACCTTGGTCAAGGCGGGTTCCGGCGACCGCGGCGAAGATGTTCCCACCCGCGTCGTGAGGAACGCGGTGCGCGAACTCTGCGGTCGAAAAGACTGACTTCTAAGGCTCTAAAGCAATTCCGACGCCAGCGCCGCGATCGGAGAACGCTCCACCTTCGAGAACCAGATATGGCCGAACAGGTTCTGGCCCTTGAACTTCTGCACCAGGTTCGTCAGACCGTTGGACGAAGAATCGAGGTAGTAGTTGTCGATCTGATACGGGTCCCCGGTCAAGACGATCTTAGAGCCTAACCCGCAGCGGGAGATGATCGTCTTCACCTCGTGGGGAGTCAGGTTCTGCGCGTCGTCGATCAGGATGTACTGGCCGGGAAGCGTCCGGCCGCGCAGGTAGGCCACGGCCTCTACTTCGAGCCGACCGTCGTCGAGCATCATCTGAATGTCGATGTTGGTTTCCTCGCGCCGCGGGCGGTCGAGCAGGAATTCCAGGTTGTCGTAGATCGCGCCCATCCAGGTGTTGAGCTTCTCCTGTTTGGAACCCGGGAGGTAGCCGATGTCGTTTCCGACCGGAACGATCGGCCGGGCGACCAGCAGGCGCCGGTACGGATTTTCGGCGCCGCCCATCGTCTGCTCCAGCCCCGTCGCCAGGGAAATCAGAGTCTTCCCGCAGCCCGGCAGTCCGACCAAGGTCACCAATTGGATTTCCGGCCGCAACAGCAGTTCAAGCGCGAACTTCTGCTCGGTGTTCAACGGCTTCACGCCCCACGGGTGAACCTCGGCCTTCAGCAGCGGCACCAGGCATTTCTGGATGCCGTCGTAGCGCGCAAGCGCGCTGGAGGATTCGTCGTCGGATGCGCGCAGGATGGCGAACTCGTTGGGAAGGAAGGATTCCTCCGGCACCAGCTTCTTGGCCTTATAGAACGCGTTCACATCGTCTTTCGTAACCGAGAGCTCCCGCCATCCCTCGTAAAGCTCGCTGACGTTGACCTTGGATTTCTCGTAGTCCTGCGTCTCCAACCCGACGGCCTCGGCCTTGATCCGCAGGTTGATGTCTTTGGAGATGAAGATCGTCTTCGGATTCTGCTCCTTCACGTACTGCGCGATGTGCAGAATCTGGTTGTCTTTTTTGTTGAGATCGAACGGGGTCGGAAGTCCGTTCTGCCGGGCCATCTCGACCTTAAAGGTCCCCCCGTGCTCGAGCGTGACCCCGTCGGAAAGCTTGCCCTGCTCGCGCAGACCGTCGAGCGCGCGCGCGACCATGCGGGCGTTGCGGCCTCGCTCGTCGTTGTTGCGCTTGAAGGAATCGAGTTCCTCGATCACGGGCAGCGGCAAAACGACCTCCGAGCCTTCAAACGCGAACATCGCGTCCGGATCGTGGATGATGACGTTGGTATCGAGCACGAAGGTTTTCATGCGTGAGCCTCTTTAGCGGCCGAAATAAACGGCGGCACGAATTCCCGGAAGACCTCGTTGGCGAGAAAGACGCCCTCGCGCGTCAGCTTGAGCTTCGCGGCGCAGCGCGAACAACCGTCGGTTTCCAAGGAGACGAGCCCTCGTTCGATCAGCGACCGGATTTCGCCGCGAAACGCGTCCTGCAAATCGGGGGTGAGCGTCATGCCGTCGATCAGGCGCAGACGGAGCAGCATCGTTTCGCCGAGCGCTTCCTTGCCCGCGAGACTCTCGGAGGAAGCGGTCGGCGCCTCACCACGCTCGACGCGGGCGCAATAGGCTTCAAGTTTTTCCTCGTTCTGATAGCGCTCGCCGTCAAGATAGCCCGCAGCGCCGCAGCCGAGCCCCAGATACGGACCGTTGACCCAGTAGTTTAAATTGTGAATCGACTCGCGGCCGGGACGGGCGAAATTGGAAACCTCGTAATGCCGGTAGCCCGCGGACGCGAACGCCTCCATCGCGTCCTCCATCATCAGCCGGGCCAAATCCTCGTCGACCTCGACCTCGCGCTTGCCGAACAAGGTCCGGTCCTCGACCTGGAGCCCGTACACCGACGCGTGGCCGGGGTCCAATTCGAGCACCCGCGCGACGCTCTTGCGCGCCTGTTCGCGGGTTTGCCCCGGCAGGCCGAACATCAAGTCGACGCTCAGGTCGAACCCCCGGCGGGCGGCTTCCTCATATACGGAAAGAAACTCGGCGAAGGTATGCCGCCGCCCGACGCTTTTCAACAGGCCGTCGTCGCTCGTCTGCAGCCCCAGACTCAATCGGGAGATTCCGGCACGGGAAAGGACGGCGAGTTTTTCGGCGTCGAGGCTGTCGGGATTGGCCTCGAAGGAAGACTCGCGCATGCGGTCGAAGGGGCCGTAGCGCTCGATCAACCGGGCCAGCATCATGTCCAGCGCCTCGACCGGGAGCTCACTGGGAGTCCCGCCCCCGAAATACGCCGTCCCCGGAACGAGTCCTTCGCCGCGAAGATCGGCTTCGCGGGCGACGGCCTCGACGTAGCGCGCCATCTGCGCCTTCTTCCCCGAGAACGCGGTGAAGTCGCAATAAAAGCACTTGACGGCGCAAAACGGGACATGGACGTAAAGGCCGAGGGGTTGGCCCCCGGCGTCCCGGAAATCGTTAGCTATTGAGTTTCCCCCGGGTCAGCGCGGCCATAAATTCGATCGGCAGCGGGAACACGATCGTCGAGTTCTTGTCGACGGAAATTTCCGTCAGCGTCTGCAAATAGCGTAATTGGATGCCGGCCGGGCTCTTTTCCAGCACGACCGCGGCCTGGCTGAGTTTTTCCGACGCCTGCAGTTCGCCTTCCGCGTGGATGACCTTCGCGCGGCGCTCGCGTTCGGCCTCGGCCTGCTTGGCCATCGCGCGCTGCATGTCGACGGGAAGATCGACGTTCTTCACTTCCACCTTCGCGACCTTCACGCCCCACGGCTCGGTATCCTGATCGAGAATGTGCTGAAGCTCCATGTTGATCTTGTCGCGATTGGAAAGCAGGTCGTCCAGTTCCATCTTTCCGAGCACGCTGCGCAGCGTCGTCTGCGAAAGTTGGCTGGTGGCGAAGTAGAAGTTCTCCACCTGGAGGATCGCCTTGGAGGCGTCCATCACCCGGTAATAGACGACCGCGTTCACCTTGACGGTGACGTTGTCGCGGGTGATGATGTCCTGCGGCGGAACGTCCAGCACGACGGTGCGCAGGCTGATGCGCGTCATCGACTGGACGCCGGGGATCACGAGGATCAGGCCGGGGCCTTTCACGCCGGAAAAACGTCCGAGGGTGAACATGACGCCGCGTTCGTATTCCTGAAGGACCTTGATGGAAGTGAAGATGAGAACGACGACGAGGACGACGAGGGGCGAAAATCCGAACATGCGCGTTCCTCCTGCGTGCGGCGGTTGTCGGCAGTTTACTAAAAAGCGCCGCTAAATGTACCATTCTCTGATGCACAAAGCGGGCTTCGTCGCCATCATCGGAAAACCCAACGCGGGCAAGTCCTCCTTGCTGAACGCGCTGCTCGAGTTCCCCCTCTCGATCGTCTCCCCCAAACCGCAGACCACCCGGCACGCGCTGTTGGGCATTCTCAACGGAGAGGGCCACCAACTCTGCCTGTTGGACACGCCCGGCTGGCTGGACCGGGCGGATGACAAGCTCCAATCGAATCTGATCCGCGCCGCGAAAATCGCCGCGCGCGAAGACGCGGACGCCCTTCTG
>PFUL01000038.1 GCA_002790095.1 Elusimicrobia bacterium CG_4_9_14_3_um_filter_62_55
TGACGCTTCGGGTTTGGGTCGTTCAAAATCCGAAACATCGGCCCTTCAGGCCGAAACCAATGCGTTGGGTCCGTCGTTGAAACTGGGGGAACTTGGAGGACCCTCCCTTGACGCCCGGTTTCCCCCGCGCTACAGTAAACTTCGAACGCCGCAGACCCTAGGAGAACCCGCATGGCCATTATCGACGTCGTCAAATTTCAGGGCCCGAGCAAGGTCCTCGTCTGGAAGCACCCGGTCGGGGATCTGTCGTGGGGCACCCAGGTCATCGTCCATCAGAGCCAAGAGGCGATTTTCTTTAAGGGCGGCCAGGCCCTCGACGTCCTCGGCCCGGGGACGCACACGCTTCGAACCTCGAACATCCCGATCCTCCGCCGCCTGGTCAAGATCCCCTTCGGAGGTGAAACGCCGTTTTCCGCCGAAATCTACTTCGTCAATAAGGCCGTGAAACTCGACGTCAAATGGGGTACGAAATCGCCGATTCCGGTTTTGGATCCCCGCTACAACATCTTCCTGCCCGTTCGCGCGTTCGGACAATTCGGCATCAAGGTGATGGATTCGCGAAAATTCGTCGTCCAACTCTCGGGGACAATGACGGAGTTCTCGGTGGATACGCTTACCGACTATTTTCGAGGAGTGATCCTCACGAAGGCCAAGGACTACATCGCCGAAACGATCATCAAGAAAAAGATCAACCTGCTCGAAATCACGGCCTATCTAGAGGAAATTTCGACGGAACTCCATAAGAAGATTCAAAAGGACTTTGCGCAGTACGGCATCTCTTTGGTGAACTTCTATCTCAACTCGGTCAACGTCCCCGACGAAGATTCGACCGTCAAGAAGCTCAAAAAGGCGCTCTCGGACAAAGCCGAAATCGAGATTCTCGGGGATCAAAACTACCGGACGAAACGCTCGTTCGACACGATGGAATCCGCGGCCGGAAACCAGGGGACGATGGGCGGCGGCATGGGGCTCGGGATGGGACTCGGAGCGGGCGCGGGCATGGGAAGCATGATGTCGGGACTGATGGGACAGGTCGCGGCGAAGGCCTCTCCGACGCATTTCGCCTCCTGCACGAACCGCAAATGCAAGGCGGAGATCCCAGCGACCGCGAAGTTTTGCCCGGAATGCGGCGCCCCTGTGATCGCTCCGACCACGAAATGCACGGGCTGCAATGCCGATGTCTCGGCCGGAGCCAAGTTCTGCGGAAACTGCGGAAAAAAACTGGGGACTCAAGCCTGTCCGAAGTGCGGCGAGCCGGTTCCGGGCGCCGCGAAGTTCTGCGGAAGTTGCGGCCACAAGTCGCCCTAACCCGCCAAACCCCGCCGCATTAGCTAAACTATTCGGGTGACGCGCCCGTTTCTCTCCCTTTTTCTGCTGCTGTCGCCGCACTCCGCGTCGGCCGGGGAGCCCGTGAATCCGCCCTCCGGCGAGACCGTCTCGGAAACCGGGTTCGTCTCGAATGATGCGGAACTCCGTGAGGCCTCCGCTCTCGAAGAGGCCGAAGCCCTTTACTCCCGGGGCATCGCCTCGTTCGCGCAGGGGCGAGTGCTCAACGGCCGGGCGGAACTCAAGCGCGCTTTTTCCCTGTTGACCTCCCTCATGGACGAGGATGAGCTGCCGACGGAGCTTCGTTCCGAGTTCCGAGGGATGATCGAGAAAATCCGCGTTTGGGAGGGCCGGGAACCGGCGGCGGAATCCATCGGGGAACTGAGCGTCGGGGCCGAGGAACTCGCCGCGACGCCGACCGAAACCGTGCCGTCCGCGGAACCGAAAAAACACACCATCACGATCGACCCCGAGAATACGATCACAAAAAAATATATAGAGATCTACACCCAAAAGCGACCCAAAAGCGTCGAACAAGCCCTCGCCCGCTCGGGACGCTACCGCGCGATGATTCTAAAACACCTCCGCAAGGCGAAACTTCCCGAGGAACTGCTGTGGCTCGTGATGACCGAGAGCGAATTCAAGCAGAAGGCGATTTCCCGTTCTGGCGCGGGCGGACTATGGCAGTTCATGCCGTTCACCGGACGTAAATTCGGACTTGAGGTTTCCTATTGGGTCGACGAGCGCTACAACCCCGAAAAAGCGACGGGGGCCGCGGTCCGCTATCTTGAGGAACTGCATCAATGGTTCGGCGATTGGCACTTGGCGATGGCCGCCTACAACCGCGGCGAGAACGGCATCGGCCGCGACCTCCAATTCTCGCGCTCAACGGATTTCTCGGGCTTGTCCACCCGCGGCGTGCTCCCGAGTGAGACCAACAGCTACGTCCCGAAATTCATGGCCTGCGTCCTGATCGGGGAGAATCCACAACGGTACGGGCTTCAGGTCGAGTACGAGAAACCCGAACCCTACGATGTGGTGAACATCCCCAAGCCGCTTGATTTGAAGATTGCCGCGAAGGCCGCCGGGGTCACCGAGGAAGACATCCGCCGGCTCAACCCGGAACTGCGCGCCTGGTGCACGCCCAAGAACCGGAACTCCTATCCTCTGCGCGTGCCGGCGGGAATCAAAGATACTTTCCTCGAACGGCTGGCCTCCGTGAAGGACTGGAACCCGGGACCCGAACTGGTCTCCTACAAGGTGCAGCGAGGGGATTTTTTGGGAAAGATCGCCCGTCGCTACAGAACCTCGGTCAATGAAATCATGCGGCTCAACGGCATCACAAACGCCCGCCGCTTGCGGGTCGGTCAGTCGCTGAATATCCGTCCCGGCAAGGCGTTTTACCAGAAATAGCCGTCGCTTAAAATCCCCTTCAATCTTAAGTAAAAATTCGGAAACCACCCTTGACGGCACCGGATACGGGCCGTACCCTGATGAGGAAAGTGATGAAAGGATTGGCATTCGTCGTTTCGACTGTCTTCGCCTGCTCTGCGCGGGCGGCCGACGTGTCGCGTCCTTCTCAAGCCACCACCGGAAACGACCCGCCGGCGGCGATTTCCGACAGCAACGCGCGCGGCTTCAACACGACCGGTTCGGGAGTCTCCCAAGGACTAACGGATTCCTCCGATCCCCAAGCGATCACCATCCTGCTCTCCGAGCAGCAAAGAGCGACCCTCCGGGACGGACGGGATAAAGGGCATCTCCCCCCCGGCGCCCGCAAGGCGTTGGACTCTCTGCTCAAAAGTCCTAATGCCTCGGCCTTTGAGCGCCAAATGGAACAGGGCTCGGTCAATTATGCCCGCCCTTCAGGATTCGACGGAAGAGCGTCCTTCAACGAAATCGGAAAGTCGTCGCTGCAACGGGAGCGGTCGATCCCCTCCGGCGCCGCCTCCGGGCGTGATTTTCAATCCTCGCAGGGTCGCCGAAATCCGGTACAGCGGGCCCAGCGCGATGCGCCCCGTCTGAATCACGCCTCCCCGCGGGACCTCGGCGAATCGATGTCCCCGCTCGAGGCGGGATCGCGCCGCGCGATGAGGCGCGCGGGAGGCTCGAGGGAATTCCGCTCCCTGCGCGACCAACCCGCCGACTTCGATCCGAAACCCAATCTATTCGCCGCCGAACACCGCAGAGCCTACCGGGAATCCGAACGCCGCGCCCGAGCGCGACTCGAAAAGGGACGCTCGCAAGCCGCGTATTCCGCGTTGGCGCAATCGCAGATCGGGCTCGGAAACTTCAAGGAAGCGCGAGCGGCCGCAGACCGCGCCCTCGCGGTCAACCCCAAGGACTCCGACGCGCTTGCGCTGCGGGCGATCGCCAGCGAAGGCCTGGGCGACGAAGCCGCAAAATTGGCGTCCCTGGAGGAGGCGGCCCGCCTGAATCCGAGGCGATTCTCCAAACTTCTGGAACAGGCGCGCGGCGGACAAACGCTGTTCGACCCTTCCGCCGCAGACAGTTGGGGATTGCTAGGCGCCTTGGCGGAAACGCCGGAGCGCGGGCCTCTTCCGGGAAGGCAGGCCGTAGGACTACTGCTCGGGGCCCTCGTCTTGGCCATCCCCCTCATCGCCGGAGCTTCCGCGTACCGCCGCCTATCTCCGGAGGCGAAGCGCAAGACATTGGGACGCTGGACTAAATGGGTGAAGGGCAGCGCCACGCCGAAACTCACTGCGCCGGTTCGACGTCCCGACGGCCCCTCGATCGTCACGCTGGAACCGGGGCTTCGAGTAGCCGACAAGTATAAACTGATTCGCCGCATCGGCGTCGACGGGACGGTGCAGGTATGGAAGGCTCTCGACAAAGTCCTCGACCGACCCGTGCTGATGAAGCAGCTGTACGAACGACGCATCGACTCGGGGGAATGGGAACTGCGCCTCTCGGAAGCGAAAACGGCGGCGACGCTGCACCATCCGAACATCGTCGACCTCTATGAGATTCTCGACATGCCGATCGGACTCTTCGTTGTTTACGAATACCCGTCGGGCAAAACGCTCCGGGACGTCATCGATGAAGTGGGTTCCCTGCCGCTGCTGCAGGCGCTCGATATTCTGATTCCCGTCTGCCGGGGATTGCAGCATGCGCATCATCGCGGGGTCGTGCACGGCGCCTTAAGTCCCGACCGAATCGTGCTGACCCGTCAAGGCTACGTCAAGGTCACCGACTTCGTTTTGGCCCGCACCACGGGAAGCGACGCCGGCGCCTGCGTGGCGCCCGAAGCGAAGCGAGGCGAGCCGACCCGGGCTTCCGACATCTACTCCCTCGGCGCATGTCTGCACGAAGCCCTCACCGGGAAGAAGCCCGGGGAACCGGGCGATGAGACCCCGGATCCCCGCGCGGAAAGCCTGCTCGCGCGCGCTCTGGACCTCGACGGCCGTACGCGGATTCAATCAGCCCGCGTGTTTCAACAAGAGCTCGAGGAACTCCGGCTGCTGTTAAAGAAGGACTCCGCGGCCCCAAGCCCGCGGCGGCCCGACGACGACCAGGATCAGGACGACCGAGGATATACCCGAGGAAGTGCCGCCTCCTAACGCCGTCAGGGAGCGGCGGACCGCGGAACCCGCAACGAAGCCGCGGCGTAGCAGGCGATCGCCTCGCCCCGTCCGATCGCGTCGAGACCTTCGTTGCTCTTCGCCTTGAGATTAACGCGTCCTTCCGGCAGGGAGAACGCCGACGCCAGGGAGGCTTTGAGCGCCGCGTAATGTGGTTTGATTTTCGGTTCTTCGGCCACGATCGTCACGTCCAGCGAAATCAACTCGGCGCCGGCTTCGGAGACTCTCTCCAGCACGAATTCGACGATCCGCCGGCTCGAGATCCCTTTAAACCTCGGATCCGAAGGCGGAAAGGCGATGCCGATCTCCCCCGCCCCGATTGCCCCGAGAACGGCGTCCGAGGCCGCGTGCAGCACGACGTCCCCGTCGGAATGCCCCTGCGGGCCCTTCGGATGCTCCAGCGTCGTCCCCGAGATCACCATCGGCCGCCCCTCGACCAGGCGGTGAATGTCGTAGCCGAAACCGGCTCGCGTGTCGAGAGAGGATCCCGTCCGGTCCTTCATCAACGCCTCCGCGATCACGAGATCTTCGGGCGTCGTGATCTTCAAGTTATCGTAGGATGAGGGCACGATCCGGACCTTGTGTCCCGCCTTCTCGACAAGCTGACTCTCGTCCGTCGCGTCGCGCTCGGATCCGAACCGCTCCAACGCGTCCGCCAGGACGTCCCGGCGGTAGGTCTGCGGCGTTTGGGCCTGCCAAAATCGAGCCCGGTCCGGGGTCGCCTCGACGATGCCGCCCACCGCTTCCTTCAGCGTGTCCTTGGCCAGAACGGCCGCGACGGCCGCGCCCGAGGCCAACGCCTCCGTGAAGGTCCCCCGAATCGTCGCGGGGCTCACGAGAGGACGCGCCCCGTCGTGCACCGCGACCACCTCGAGGTCCCCCGAAAGCGCCCGAAATCCGTTGAGGACCGAGCCGAGGCGCGTGTCTCCGCCCTCCACGACCTTGACCTTTCCACCGGAAAGAAGCGGTCCGCGCTCCTTCAGATTCTCCCCGGTCAGCACAAGAACCACTTCGCTCACTTCCGGAAGATCGACGAACGCCTTCAGCGACCACTCGCAGACGCTTCTCCCCGCGAGAGGGAGAAACTGCTTGGGCCGTCCGAAACGAGTCCCGGATCCGGCCGCGACGATGATGCAGCCGGCCTTCAGCGTTCCGCCTTGAACTTGCTGAAAATCATGCGGCCCGCGGAGGTCTGGAGGATCGACGTCACTTGCGCGTCGACGCGTTTGCCGATGCGGCTTCTGCCGTCTTCGATCACGACCATCGTCCCGTCGTCGAGATAGCCGACGCCCTGCTCGCGCTCCTTGCCCTCCTTCATGACGAACAGCGTCATCATCTCGCCGGGCAGCACGACGGGCTTTAGCGCGGTCGTTAGGTCGTTGACGTTAAGGCAGACGACGCCTTCGAGCGCCGCGACCTTGTTGAGATTGAAGTCCGTGGTCATCACCTTGGCCGAGAGATCCTTCGCCAGCCGGACCAGTTTGCCGTCGACTTCCTCGATCTCGGGAACGTCGCGGTCGATGATCTTAATAGGAACGTCCGGATTCTCCTGCATGCGGGCGAGCATATCGAGCCCGCGGCGTCCCCGGGCCCGCTTGAGATCGTCCTCCGAGTCTGCGAGATGGTGCAGTTCATTGAGGACGAAGCGCGGCACAACGATGGATCCGGAAAGGAACTTCGTCTCGCAGATATCGACGACGCGCCCGTCGATAATCGCGCTGGTGTCCAGAACCTTGAGGTCGGACCCGCGGCGCCGGGCGTTGACGAGGATGTCTTTGTCGAGCGTGTCCAATTCCGGAAATTTACGGATCGAAACGACCATCCCCAGCAACGCGAATCCGAAGTGGCTCAACGGAGCGAACTTATCCCACGCGTTGACCAAGTCCGTCAACCCCGTCTCTTGGATCATGACGTTTAAGAACTTCGAACCGACCACGCCGGCGATCCCGCCGATGATGCCGACGATCAAGGTCAGCAGGCTCATGCCCTCCAGCAGCAATTCGAGCATGACGATTAAAACCCCGACGCCGAATCCCACCATCACACTCGCCGATTCCTTCGAAACCGCGAAATAGGCGAACGCGGGACAGGCCAACAGAATGCTGGCGCGATAAATCCAGGTTATCATCGATCAATTCTCCTTAGGTGCGTCCTGAAGACAGGCGGCGGCGGCGGCGGCCAAATCGGCGGCGCCCGCCGCGGTGATGCCGGTCTTTCTTGCGCCGCGCACAAGTCCGCGCAGCGCGGCGGCGGGAACGACGGCGCGCTTGAAGCCCGCGCGACCCGCCTCGCGCAAGCGGGCCTCAAGAGAGGATACTCGCCCGATTTTTCCGAGCAGGCCGACCTCCCCGATAAAGACCCAATCCGGGGACAAAGGCGCGTCCTCGGCCGAAGACAAAACGGCCATACAGACCGCGAGATCCAACGCGGGATCGCGCGGACGAAGCCCGCCGGCGACGTTCACGAAAACGTCCCGGTTCTCAAGCCGGACGCCGCAGTGCTTTTCCAACGCCGCAAGAAGCACCTGAACGCGGTTGAGATCCAACCCCGTCGCCATGCGCCGCGGAAGCGGATACCGCGTAGGACTCACCAGCGCCTGCACCTCGGTCAAAATCGGCCGGCTTCCCTCGAGCGCCACCGTCACCGCGCGGCCTGAGCCCGTGCCGTCGCTTTCTTCCACGAAATGGGAAGCGGCGTCTCCGACTTCGACGAGGCCCTCCTCCCTCATCTCGAAAAGTCCGATCTCCGAGGAGGGTCCGAACCGGTTCTTGCTCGCCCGGAGCACGCGAAGGGAGCGGGAGGCGTCCGCGTCGAACTGAAGCACGGTGTCGACGATGTGCTCAAGCACCTTCGGTCCTGCCACGCTCCCCTCCTTGGTCACGTGCCCCAGCACGAATAAAATCCGGCCGGCCTTTTTGGCCGCCCGCAGCAGTTCCGCCGCGCATTCCCGGACCTGCCCGACGGTCCCCGGGGAGCCGCCCCACTCCGGATGGTAGACGGTCTGGATCGAATCGAGAACGACGACCTTCGGGTCCTTCGTTTCGATCGCGTCCAAAATCTTTGCGAGATTCGTCTCTGCGAGAAGGAAAATCCCGTCCGCACACGCTCCAATCCGCTTCGCGCGTCCCGAGACCTGGCCGGGGGATTCCTCGCCGGTCACGTAAAGCACGCGTCCCCATGCGGCGAGCCGGTCGGCGATCTGGAGCATCAAGGTGGATTTTCCGATACCCGGAGGACCCGCAAGCAGCAGGACCTGGCCGTCGACGAGCCCCCCGCCGAGCATCCGGTCGAGCTCTTCAAGCCCGACGGCGATCCGCTCCTGGCGGTCGGACGCGGCGTCCTTGAGCGCGACGACCTCGGAACTAAAATCCGTCAACGGGCGGCCAGAGACGCGTCCGCCCCCGGAAGCCGTCGCGACCGAAACCGCTTCCTCCACGAGTGTGTTCCATGCCGAGCAGTCGGAGCACTGGCCGGCCCATTTCGGAGCCGCGTACCCGCACTCCTGACAACGGTAAACCGCCTTCAGCTTCACGAGGCGGCGCCTCTCTCGGGACCAAAGGGCTTCACGAGAATAATCAGCCGCGGCAGAAGACTCAGCGCCGAGATCAGGGCGACGACCATCGCAAGCGCGGTCAAAAGCCCGAATAGAATCGAGGGGACGAAATTCGAGAATCCGAGGATGGAGAATCCGGTCACGATCGTCAAAGAGGTGTAGTACATCGCGCTTCCGATGCTTGCGTGGCAGCGATGCATCGCGGCCGTATAGTCGTGATCGACTTCAATCTCGTGCTGAAAGCGGTGCAGATAGTGAATCGTATCGTCGACGGCGATCCCGATCGCGATCGCCACGATCGTGATCGTCATGACGTCGAGCGGGATTCCGGCGACGCCCATCACGCCGAGCACCGTCATCGAGGACAGGAGGTTTGGGAAAACAGCGATCACGGCGATCTTGAGAGACCGGAACAGGATCAAGAACATCGCCATCAGCGCCAAGACGGTAAACCCGATGGTTTTGATCTGCGAACGGAACAAACTCTGCAGCATGTTGTTGTAGAGAACCATGAGGCCGCTGATCCGAAACGACCCGGGTTCCAGTCCGAGTTTTTTCACTAAATCGGAACGAATTCGTTTGATCAGCGCATCACGCCTCAGCCCCGGCATGGAATCGTTGATGCGAGTCGATATTCGGGCTTGGTTATCCTCGATCGAAGCGTAAGGCTTGATCAGAATGCCCCGGAAGTCCTCGGACATCGAATTAAACAGAACGGAAAGAGTAAAATCGTCGAACGGCTTGTTCTCGTTGAGACTCCGCGTCGTCTTTCCGAGCGTCGCCAAGGAGAGGACCTTCCCGGTCTCCTCGAGACCGTCGAGATAGTCGTGCACTTTCTCGATCCGGTCGAGCTTATGCGTGGTGTACCAATATTTCGAAGGGTCCTCGGCCGCCTCCTCGAATTCGTCGAATTCTTCAAAATCCTCGTCGACTACGCCGGCGGCGGGAGAGGCCTTCGGCGCGTCCGGCTCCTCGTCGAAATTCAAGACAACGTCGAGCGGCGTCGTTCCCCCGAGATTGCGGTCGATGAACTTCATCCCGCGGTAGATCTCCGTGGTCGACTTAAAATAATCGATGAAGCTGTTCTCGACCTGAAGCCGCAGGAAGCCGAAGACAGTCACCGCGGCGACAAGGGCGGTCGTCCCGAAAATCACCGCCGGACGGTGCTCGGTCAGGTTCGCGAACCAACGGGTCAGCCGGTGTCCGAAGATCGTTTCCCCTTGCGGCGGCGACTTCCCGAACACAACGATTCCCGCGGGGAGAAGCACGAACACGACGACCATCGAAACGGAGAGACCCATCACCATCATCCAGCCGAAACTCACCACGGGCAAGATATCGCAAAACACGAGCGAGGCGAAGCCGGCGATCGTCGTCAGAGTCGCGTAGAGACAGGGGATGAATGTGGCGGCGACCGCCTCGCGCACGAGAGCGCGGTTCGACGCGCCGGGGGACTCCCGGAGCAACTCGAGATAACGCACGACGATATGGATCGCCAAAGACATCGTGAAGATAAGCTGCAGCGAGATGAAATTCGAGGAAACGACCGTTACCTCCCATCCCGTGAGTCCGAGCAGGCCCATCATCGTCACGACCGAACCTAGGCAGGCGACCATCGGAAGGACGATCCACCGCTTGCGCCGAAAGATCAGTCCCAAGGTAAAGACGAGCAAAAGCATCATTCCGGCGCCGAAAACTCGAAGATCGTTCTTGATAAAGGAAATGATGTCGTCCACGATCATGGGGACGCCGCCGAGGAAAAGCTCCGCCCCCTCGCGGTGTCGGTCGATCAATTGGCGGATGGCTTGAATATCCTCGTGGCGGTCGGAACGGATCTCGTCTTTGTAGCGGCGATACTCCTCCGAGAAGGCTTCCAGTTCCGCCTCTTCCTCGGGGGAGATCGATTCCGCGAACTTCAAGTCCAGAAGCGTTGAACGCCGCGCGAGCATGGACTCGAAGTGCTTGTTCTCCTTAAAATTAACCTGAATCGCCGTCGACCGAAGGTCCGGGCTCACGAGCATGCTTTGATAGATCGGACTGTCCCGAAATTCCGCGATGGCCATCCCCCGGTCGGCCTTCGGATCCTCGATCGTCTTGATGTTCTCTTTGAGCTCTTTGAGCGTCCCGGGAGGGTTCTTCAACAGCGGCACGTCGAGCAAAGAAACGACCGAGGCGACGCGCGGCACGGCCTTCAGATCCTCGCGCAGGGCGCGGATTTTGGAGAGGGAGGCGTCGCTGAAAAGCCCCCCTTCCGGCCGGATCGTGACGACGACGAAGTCGCCGTCTCCGTAGCGGGCGCTCATCTGCCGCTGATACCGGAGATCGGCGTCGTGCTCCAGCACGATCGAATCGCTCGAAGCGTCGAGGCGGAAATCGCGGCTCCAAAAGGCGAAAAAGGAGAACACCGCGGCCATAACCGCGAGAACCGCCTTGGGTCTCTCCAAAACGAAGCGATTGAACAGGCTCGAGATCACTCGCCCTTTTCGCCCCCGACCGCGCCTTTCTTCCCGCCGGCCTTCGAACCGTTCTTGATTTCCTCGGATTTGATTTCCAGCTCTTTTGGCTGGCCGAACGCCTTCTTCTCCATCTTTTCGAGCAGGTCCTTGATCGAATGGTCGGCAAGGAATTGATCGTATTGCGATCCGTACGAGCGCACGATGCTGATCCCCTCAATCTCGACGTCGTAAACGCGCCAGCCGTCGTCGCGGGCGGTAATCTTGTAAATCATCTTATAGCGCTTGTCTGCCGACACGACGTTCGTGATCATTTCAAATTTGGTCTTGGATTTTCGTTCCAGTTCCTCGAACTCCACGGTCTCATCGGTAATGAGGTCGATCTTATCCGCGTAGGAGGCTTTGAGCGTGGTCACGAAAAGATCGGTGAACTTGTCGCGCTGCTCCGGAGAGAATTTGGGCCAGTGCCTCTTGCCCAGCGAGAGTTTCGCCATCAACGGCAAATCGAACATCTCGTCGGCGACCTTGATGACCTTTTCCTTTTGGGCGCTCTTCTCGAGCTTCGCGTCCTTGAGAATCGCCAGGACCCGCTCGACCCGGTCCTGAACGAACTTCTTCGCAGCGGCGGATTCGGCGGCGGCGGCGCAGCGCGCCGCTTGGGGAAGGGTCAACAGCGCCAGAAGGGCAATCGTGCATCGCATCATTGTTTACTCCCGAATGTTCTTGTCCCGGTTCTGCTTGTAAGCGTCCCGGATGAAGGTATAGGGATCCAGCGCGTCCATCTTAATACTCTCGTACTCGCCGATATGCAGCGAAAGAAAATTGAATTGCTCCCCCGCCGTCACTCCGATATTCGTCGGCGTATCGGCCACGTACCAGACGGGGTTCAGGAAGAAGGTCGGGATCGTGGCTAAGCCGTCGCGCAAATTGGTCTGTCCAAGAAGAGGAATCACGAAAGGAAACCCGTCGCCGACCCCGTAGTGCCCGAGGATCTGGCCGAGATCCTCATCGCCCGGTCGCCGCCATCCGAGCCAGCGATCGGCCGGGTCGAAAAGCCCGCCGATGCCGACCGTTGAGTTGACGACAAAGCGACCCAACTCCAATCCTGTTTTCTTGAATTTCAGCTGCAGCAAAGAGCTCACGAAGCGAACGGGGAAATGCAGGTTATGAAAGGCCTTTTGCACGGAGGCCCGGGCCGGCTCCGGCGCGATAAAGCGATATCCGCGCGCCAACGGCTTCGCGAGCCAAAAATAAAACTTGTCGTTGACCTTGAACATCAGCCGATTGTACCCGCGCAGCGGGTCAAAGACCTTCCGGACCCCCGCGTCCACGGCAGCTTCATCTCCGAATTCCTCTTCGAATTCCGCAAAATCCTCGTCCGCGGCAGCGGCAGCGGCGGCGGTTCCGGTGGAAACGGATTTCTCGGCGGGCGCCGCCTCCTGGGCGCGAACCGAACGCGCGCCGGTCCCTACACCCAGGACCGCGACTAAAAAAAGGATCCGCATATGCTTTAGGATGGTACCATTTTCTCCGCCGCGAGAAGCCCGGGGAAAGTTATATTTTTAATGGATTTTTCGATAGATGCGCGGAACGCGGGCTCCTAGGCCGGTGACGATTTCGTACGAGATTGTTCCCGCGGCGGCCGCTAACTCCTCGGCGCCGATTTCCGCTTTGCCGGAGCGTCCGATGAGTACGGCTTCGGTTCCGATTCCGACCCCCCGCACCCCCGTGACGTCGACCATCAGCATGTCCATCGTCACGGCGCCGATAATCGGACAACGCCGTCCCTGAATCAGCACGGAAGCGCGGCGCTCTCCGACGGATACAACCCGGGGAACGCCGTCGCCGTAGCCGATCGGCAAGGTCGCCACCCGGGTCGGCCGCTTTGCGCGCCACAGCCCCCCGTAGCTGATCGGAGTTCCCTTGGGAACACGCTTGAGGAACACAATCGTCGATTTTAAGGAGAGTACGGGCTGAAAACCGTCGACGAGTCCATAGACCGCCAAGCCGGGGCGAACGAGATCGAAACGGCTCTCCGGAAAGCGCAGCGCGGCTGCTGAATTCGCCGCGTGAAAGCAGGGGATCTTCGTCCCGGTCGCTCGAATGGAATCGACGATCCTCGAGAAGCGTTTCAGCTGCGCCCGGGTATAGGCGGCGTCGTCCTCTGCGCGCGGACAATGAGTATAAACGCCCGAGAGGGAAACCCCCTCGACCCGGTCGAGGGCTTCCAGGATCGCGCGTCCCGAAGGCCAGCGAACGCCGATCCTTCCCATGCCCGTATCGATTTTCAAATGGCAGGCCAGCGGCAGCCGCCGACGCTCTCGCGGATTCAGGCGCCGCTCCGCCTCGCGGATCAGTTTCGCTCCCTCGAGCGACGCGACGGTCGGCGTCAACCGATAGCGAATCGCGGCGAGGGTGCTCGCGAAAGGATATAAGGATCCCAGGATGAGAATCGGGCCGCGCACTCCGGCCTCACGCAGCACCGCGCCTTCCTCAACGGAGGACACGCCCAGACGCGAAACGAGTCCCGTCGCCAACGCAGCCTTGGCCACCTCGACGGCGCCGTGCCCGTAGCCGTCGGCCTTGACGACGAAGAGAATTTCCGCGCGCCGGCCCACCTTGCGCCGGAACCGGATAATGTTGGAGCGCAACGCGGAGAGATCGACTTCAGCCCAGGAAGGGCGGTAAATCCTCGGAAAGCGGACCGAATAGACGCCGCTTCCCGCCGATCGAGGGTTGTCACGAGGAAGTGCCGTTTCCGGACGCCGTTGAAAGGCGGCCGGCTTCACGAGAAGGAAACCTGCGCCTCTTCCTCGTCGCCGACGGTGTCGGGCATCACTTCGAGATTTTCGAAACGCGCGAGTTCCGGCCGGAACATAAGCTCGACGGTGCCGGTCGGGCCGTTTCTTTGCTTCGCGATGATGATCTCCGCTTTATTTTCCGCGGTGGGATCGTCGCGTTTGTAGTACCCCTCGCGATAGATGAAGGCCACCACGTCGGCGTCCTGCTCGATCGCGCCGGATTCGCGCAGATCGGAAAGCTGAGGGCGGGCGTCGGCGCGTCCCTTGTCTTCGACGCGTCGGGAAAGCTGGGAGAGAACCACGATGGGGACGTTCAGATCGCGGGCCAAACCCTTCAGACCTCGGGAAATTTCGGAAACCTCCTGCTGGCGATTCTCGGAGCGGTGCGAACTTCCCCGCATCAACTGAAGGTAATCGAGAAGCACGATGCCGAGTTGCTGCCCTTTCGACGCCAATTCGTTCGCAAGCCGGCGGGCCTGGCTCCGCACCTCGAGAACCGACAGTCCCGGCGTGTCCTCGATGTAAAGCGGAGCTTCGGAAAGGCGGGCGGCGGCGTTGGTAAGATCGGTCCAACGGTCCCGGCGGAAGAATCCGTTGCGGACCTCATGGAGGTTGACGCGCGCTTCGGACGCGATGAAGCGCGTCATAATCGCCTGCTTCGACATTTCCATCGAGAAGATGGCGACAGGCTGAGGCTCCTTGGCGTGAAGCACGATGTGCGCCGCGATATTGAGCGCCAAGGCCGTCTTCCCCTGCGACGGGCGCGCCCCGATGATGATCATGTCGCCTTTCTGGAACCCGGCGGTCTTGGAGTCCAGCTTCTTGAGACCGGTCGGGACGCCCGTCACGTCGCCCTTGTTCTTCTGGAGGCGCTCGATATCTTCGATGACCTGGTGGGCCAGTTCCTTCGCGGAGGTGAATCCTTTCGTTTGCTGCTGCTGCGTCAGCTTGAAAATCCAACCCTGCGCCTGATCGAGAAGCACGCTCGGCTCCTTCTCACCGTGGCATTCAGAGACGATGGTCGTGGAGAGGGTGATCAATTCGCGGAGGATGGCCTTGTCGTGGACCAGTCTTGCATAATGCTCGACGTGGGCGGCGGTCGAAACCGAGTGCGTCAGTTCCTTTAAATAAGAACTTCCCCCGACGTCCCCCAGCGACTTGCGGCGCTTGAGCTCCTCGGACATGGTCACCAGATCGACGGGTTGCCCTCGATCCTGCATGTTGACGGCCGCCGCGAAAATTTTGCGGTGGGAGTCCTTATAGAAGGACTTCTCATTGAGAATTTCGAGGGCGCGTTCGACGGCTTCCGGCTCGATAAGCATGGAGCCGAGGACCGCGCGCTCGGCGTCAAGCGCTTGAGGCGGGACTCTAACGGTATCGCTCATAAAAAAGGGACGGGCCTAAACTCATCGCGGATTCCCGGCAATAAGTTCAGGCCCGTTGCAGAACTTATCGCGTCAGGATTTACGGGCGAGGATCGTCACCGATACCTTCGCGCCGATTTCAGGAGCGAGACGAATTTCGACTTCGCTCTCGCCGATCTCCTTCAGGGGGGTCTCGAGCTTCACCGCGGATTTATCGACCACGTAGCCGGAGGCCTTTAAACTCTTGACGATATCCGTACGTCCGACGGATCCGAAGAGTTTCCCGTTGTCTCCGACTTCGCGGGTATAGGACAGCTTCACGTCCGCGAGCTTCCCGGCAAGAGCCTTCGCTCCCTCGAGCGACTTTTCGAGGGACTTCGCCAGCTTTTCCTTTCCCTTCTCGAACCAGCGCAGGTTCGCCGCGGTGGCCTCGACGGCCAGCCCGTTGGGGATCAGGTGGTTGCGCGCGAATCCCGGCGAAACCTCCTTCACCGTTCCGACCGGTCCGATGGAATCGACGCCCTTCTTAAGAATTACCTTCATACCTTACGCCCCGGTAAACGGAAGCAGCGCCAAATAGCGCGCCCTCTTGATCGCACGGCTCAACTGACGCTGATGCTTCGCGCAGTTTCCCGTGATGCGGCTCGAAAGAATTTTGCCGCGCTCGGTGACGAATGTCCTGATGATCTGCACCTGCTTGAAGTCGACGTGTTCGACCTTGTCGACGCAAAAGCGGCAGACCTTGCGGCGCGGGCGGAAAGGACCGCCTCGACGACGAGGACCGCCGGCCGCGGGGCGCCGTTCGCCCCGGGGTCCGCCCGCGGAGGGGCGGCGGCCGTCCGCGGGCTTCGCCGCGGTTGCAATACTGGTGGACTTCTCTTCAGCCATTAAAAGGGAACCTCCTCAAGCTCCGTATCGGCGGGCTTTCCGGCCATCGGCCGGGAACCGCCCTCGCTGCCCGACTTGACGAGGAACTGAACGCGGCTGGCGATAACGTCGAGTCCGTTGCGCTTTTGCCCCGCCTTATCCTCGTACTCGTAGTACTTCAAGCGTCCTTCGACGTGGACGGGGCTCCCTTTCTTGAGCTTATCCTTGAGACGCTCGGCGGCGTCCCCCCACACTTCGACGCGGACCCAAGCCGTATCGTCCTTCCATTCACCCGATTTGGGATCCTTGAAGCGACGACCCACGGCCAAACGGAAGTTGCAGACTCCGCGGCCTCCTGAGGTCATGCGAAAATCAGGATCGCCCCCCAATCGCCCCGCCAATAAGACGAGGTTCTGCTCCAACAGCCTCATTTCGCTCATGAGACCGCCGGGGTCGGGGCCGCAGGCTTCGCCGCGGCTTTGGGCTTCACCTTCCGAGGCGCCTGCTTCTTGGCCTCGTAGGCGTGGACAGTCAACGTTCTCAGGACGTCTTCCTGCAGACGGTAAAACTCGTTCATCTTCTTGATGACCGAGCCCTGGGCGTTGAATTTGAGGTAGACGTAGTAGCCTTCCCGGTTTTTCCGCACGGGATAGGCGAGCTTACGACGCCCCCACTTGTCTTCGCCGAGAATCTCACCGCCGTCGGTGGAGATCATCTTCTTCGTCTTTTCGACGAACTCACCGATTTCGGAGTCTGAGAGTCTTGGATGGACGACGATGACGCTTTCGTAGATATGCATACGCTTCCAATAGTAACAAAATGCCGAGGGGTCGTACAAGGCGGACAAATACTCCGCCCGAAGCCGGGATGGCCTCGGTCCCTCGACGCCGCGCCGAGCCCTAGCAAACGGGGCTTCGGAACAACAGCGACATTATACAACAATTCACTCAATTTCTTTAACGCCCAGAAAGGCGAACCGAGCATTTTCTCATCCGTAAATGAGCCTGAGTGACGTTGCCGGTTTGGCGTTGCTTTTGGATCCATTCTCCTTTGTTTTTGTCGTTGTTGTTGC